>JAGXHS010000130.1 GCA_024636075.1 Propionibacteriaceae bacterium | reverse complement strand
TGGCTGAGCACCACAACATGCCCGCAGTGGCCGCCACCAACCCTGCTGTCATCATCGCCGCGCTGGGCGCCGTCACGACGAGCATTCGCGTCGGCAGCGGGGGAGTGATGCTGCCGAACCATGCACCGTATGTGGTGGCCGAACAATTCGCTCTGCTCGAGGCGTTGTATCCCGGACGCGTGGATCTGGGCATCGGACGGGCTCCGGGAACTGACCAACGGACCGCCAGTGCGCTGCGGCGCGATCCTGACGGGCTGGGCGTCGAAGACTTTCCGCGGCACGTCCTTGAAGTGATGTCGTGGTTGGGCGACAACCGGCTCACCGATCCGCTGTCAGCTCGACTGGCTGCGACACCGCGGGCATCGAGTTACCCCGACGTCTGGCTGCTGGGATCTTCGGGCTATTCCGCCCAGCTGGCCGGGATGCTGGGACTGCGGTACTGCTACGCCCACCATTTCGGGTCGATGGACCCGGAGCAGGTGATGAACGCCTACCGTGGCCGCTTCGAGCCGTCGCCGGCCTTGTCCGAGCCGTACGCAATGCTCGCCACCTCGGTGCTCACCGCAACCACGGCCGGCGAGGCGGACTATCTGGCTGGCCCGTCGCGGGTGATGGCACTGGCGCTGCGATCGGGGAAGCTCGGCCCGGTCGTCTCACCTGAAGAGGCCGCCAGCCGGCCATTGACTGAGCTGGATCGGATGATGCTGGAGCAGTTGCCGGCCACCAAGTTCGTCGGAACTCCGGATGATGTCGGGCACCGGTTGCAGACACTTCTCGACAAGACCGCAGTGCAGGAGCTGATGATCACATCCACGGTGTACGACGTCCAGGACAGGATTCGTACCTTGCAGGACCTGGCCGCGATGGATCTGATCGCTCGTTGACACCGCAGGTCACTCCCAGCACACGAAGGGGCCCACCCGACATGGGTGGACCCCTTCGTGGCGTGGGTGAATCTCAGCCGATCTGGTCAGAATTGTCTTGAATGCTCAGTGCAACCTGTTCGAGCTTGTCGGAGTGCGCACGACCGTGGTGTGCGCAGAACAGTAGCTCGCCTCCCGATGAGAGGACGACGCGGACATATGCTTGCGCACCACAACGATCGCAGCGATCGAAGGCGTCCAGGAGCCGAGTGTCAGGTGCGGTGGTGACCATGTCGTCGCCTCACTTTCTTGTCTTGTTCTCTTGTCAGTTGTCAACAATCATGCCATTGGACACAAGGCTTCGTGGCAGGGATCTGTTCCTGAGTGCAAAAGTGACCGATGGAGTCACACCTCGCTGAACTCAACGGATGCGATCGGACTCGTCGTGGATGCGCAGTGCCACCTGCTGCAACTTGTCGGAGTGCGTGCGACCGTGGTGGGCACAGAACAACAGTTCTGAACCGGTGGCCATCACGACACGCAGGTAGGCCTGGGCGCCACAGCGATCGCAGCGGTCGGTTGCGGTGAGCGTCGTGGCTGCATCTGTGGTGGTCATGATCGGCCTTTCTTTGGCGTCTTGGACGTCGTGTACCCGAGGCGTCTTGGACCTCGTGTACCCGAACAACGCACCACGCGTGTCGATTGTTCCCACATCCGTGTCTCAGCTGCGGCCCGGCTCCGGCGCGGAGCGTCGATTCTGTCGCAGCCGCAGACTACGATCAACGGCGTGGTGAACGCGAAGACTCCTGCCAAGCATCCCCCTGGTGGTCGTGACTACGAGGCCAAGCACCTGTTGGTGCTCGAGGGGCTCGAAGCAGTGCGCAAACGGCCCGCCATGTACATCGGTTCCACAGACACCCGTGGGTTGATGCATTGCCTGTGGGAAATCATCGACAACTCCGTCGACGAGGCGCTCGCCGGATACGGCGAATCAATTGCCGTCTCCCTCAACGCCAATGGTTCCATCTCGGTGGCCGACGCCGCTCGCGGCATACCGGTCGACACCGAACCCCGCACCGGGTTGAGCGGCGTCGAGGTGGTGTTCACCAAACTGCACGCAGGCGGCAAGTTCGGGGCAGGGTCCTACAACGCCACCGGCGGTCTGCACGGGGTGGGTGCCTCGGTGGTGAATGCTCTGGCCAGCCGCCTCGACGTGGAGGTCGATCGAAATTCGGCTACCTGGGGGATGAGCTTCCGCCGCGGCGTACCGGGTCGCTTCGACGGTCCCGGGCCCGACGCGGAGTTCACGCCGAGCAGTGGATTGACCAAATTGGGGCGGGCCAAGCGAGGGGTCACCGGCACCCGGATTGTGTACTGGCCCGATCGCCAGATCTTCCTGCCCGACGCCCAGCTGTCGTGGGGCAACCTGCTGGACCGTGGCCGGCAGACATCCTTCCTGGTGCCGGGCCTGGAGTTGAGTGTCACCGATGCTCGCAGTGCGGATGTTCTCAGCGAGGTCTTCAAGCACGATGGAGGCATTTCGGAGTTCTGCGACTCCCTGGCACCTGATCCGCAGGTGTCGGAGATCCTTCGGCTGCAGGGTTCGCAGGAGTTCACCGAGACCGTTCCGATGCTCGACGCGGACGGCGCGATGACCCCCACCGACGTGGATCGCACTCTGGACGTCGACATCGCGTTGCGGTGGGGCACCGGCTACGACACCACGGTGAAGAGCTTCGTCAACATCATCGCCACCCCCAAGGGGGGCACCCATGTGCAGGGCTTCGAACGTGGCCTGACGAAGGCTTTCGCTGCGGGGCTGCAGGGCACCCGAATCCTCAAGTCCGGTGAGGAGGTGGTGAAGGACGACATTCTCGAGGGGCTGACTGCTGTGGTCACCGTTCGGTTGGCGGAGCCGCAGTTCGAGGGACAGACCAAGGAGGTGCTGGGCACCCCACCGGTGACCCGACTGGTGACCAAGGTCGTCGAGCAGGAGATGACCGACTTCCTGACCTCGAACAAGCAGGCGGTCAAGCAACAGGCGCGCACCGTGATGGAGAAGGTGGTCAGCGCTTCGCGCACCCGGGTGCAGGCTCGTGCCCACAAGGAGAACCAGCGGCGCAAGAATGCGCTGGAGTCCTCGCACCTGCCGCCCAAGTTGAAGGACTGCCGCAGCAGCGACGGTGAGCGCAACGAACTGTTCATCGTGGAAGGTGACTCGGCCCTGGGGACGGCTAACGTTGCCCGCAATTCCGAGTTTCAGGCGCTGCTGCCGATCCGCGGCAAGATCCTCAACGTGCAGAAGGCTTCCGTCGGCGACATGCTCAAGAACGCCGAATGCGCCGCCATCATCCAGGTGATCGGCGCCGGTTCGGGGCGCACCTTCGATCTGGATGCAGCCCGCTACGGCAAAGTCATCTTCATGGCTGACGCCGATTCCGACGGTGCGCACATCCGGTGCCTGCTGGCGACGTTGTTCTTCCGCTACATGCGTCCGCTGGTCGAGGCCGGCCGCGTGTACTCCGCAGTGCCGCCGCTGCACCGGTTCGAGCTGATCAAGCCCAAACGGGGCTACGACAAGTACATCTACACGTATTCAGATGCCGAGTACCAACGCAAGGTGGCCGAACTGACCAAACGCAACCAGAAGTTCACCGAACCCCAGCGCTACAAGGGGTTGGGCGAGATGGACGCTTCTCAGCTGCAGGAAACCACGATGGATCCCCGGCACCGTGCGCTGCGCCGAATCACTGTCGATGACGCCCTCGCCGCTGAAGGCACCTTCGAGAAACTGATGGGCAACGACGTCGCACCCCGCAAGGAGTTCATCGTCGAGGGCGCCTACGCTCTCGACGCCGAGCGCATCGACGCCTGAGCTCCCGGGCGCCGATCGGTGGACGGCGCCAGCGTTTTGAAACCCGAACGCAACAATTCACCGCCATGATGGAACGACCGTGTCGTCGCCCTCATTACAAAGGTGATCCATCATGACTGCAGAGACCAGTAGCCCCGCACCCAACCCGGGCCGGCGCAAGCTCACACTGACCACCCAGATCATGCTGGCGATGACACTCGGGATCGTCGTCGGTGTGATCTTCAACAACATCCAGAACGAGTTCATCAACACCAACATCGTCAGTGGCCTGTTCGGGATGATCGGCACGATGTTCGTCAACGGACTCAAGATGCTGGTCGTGCCCCTGGTGTTCTTCTCATTGCTCTGTGGTGTCACCGGGATCGGCGACATTCGAGTCCTGGGACGGGTGGGGGGCAAGAGCTTCGCGCTCTACATGTTCACCACGGCAATCGGGATCGCCGCCGCCATCGGCGTCGCCAGCGTGATCGGACCCGGTCGGGGGTTCGACATGAGAGGTGTCGACACCGGTGGTGTCGAGGGTGAAGCCGCCCCCTCCGTGTGGGAGGTGTTCGCGGGGATCGTCCCGACCAACCCGATCCAGGCCTTCGCCTCGGGGGAGATGCTGCAGATCATCTTCTACACCATCATCTTCGGTATCGCGGTGCTGATGCTGGGTGCGCGTTCGAGGCGCTTCGTGCAAGCAGCCGAGTACATGAACGAAGTGATGATGAAGATCGTCGCCATCGTCATGATGGCCGCACCGATCGGCGTCTTCGCGTTGATCGCCAAGACCTTCACCGAACAGGGCATCGACCTGTTCAAGCCTGTTCTGGCCTACGTGCTGACGTTGACCGGCACGCTGTTCCTGCACCTGTTCGTGACGTTGATGATCATCCTGAAGCTGTTCTCCGGACTGAACCCCTTCATTTTCATGCGCAAGATTCGTCCAGCACAGCTGTTCGCGTTCTCCACCGCCTCATCGAACGCGACCATCCCGGTCACCCTGCGCAGCGTCACCCGACGGATGGGTGTCGACAACTCCGTGGCGTCCTTCGGTATTCCCTTTGGTGCGACCATCAACATGGACGGCACCGCCATCATGCAGGGCGTCGCCACCGTGTTCCTCGCCAACGTGTACGGAATAGACCTTGGCTTGGGCGGCTACCTGACCGTCATTGCGATGGCCGTGCTGGCGTCCATCGGAACCGCGGGTGTGCCCGGGGTGGGGCTGGTCATGCTGACCATGGTGCTTGGACAGGTTGGCCTGCCGATCGAAGGAATTGCACTGATCCTGGGCGTGGACCGGTTGATGGACATGATCCGTACCGCAGTCAATGTCACCGGTGACGCCGTGGTCACGTCGATCGTCGCCAAGACTGAGGGGAAGATGGACATGGCTGTGTTCAACGATCCCGACGCGGGGGCCGACACCGAGGATCTGGACATCGATGAGGACGCCGAGGAGGAGCTCGCCAGCCTCGCCCATACCCCCGCATGGTCATGACGCCAGCTCCGCGGTAGGGCGGCGCGGCACCGTGACCTACAACTCCTGACTCAGTAGGCCGGTGTCCACGTCGTAGATGAAGCCACCGATGTCTGCTCGTCCGGTGACCAGCGGATGGGTGCGGAGCAACTGCACGTCGTAGCGCAGCGCCGCCGTCTGGTCCGGAGTGCTGCCGAGGACCATGCCCGAGATGTCGGTGCCGGTGGCTGTGCGGACCTTCGCGGCGATCGCCGCGTCGTCACCAGAACCCATCGCGCAACGGGTGTGCGGCACGACCATGATCCGTGTGACGTTCAGCAGGTGAACTCCCAGGATGCAACCCACCAACGTCTCGGGCGTGATCCGGCCGCCGGGGGTGCGCATGATCTTGGCATCACCGATTCCCAGACCCACCATCGCCAATGGTTCGATACGCGAGTCCATGCAGGTGACGATCGCCACCCCGGCATGGGCGATGCCATCAAAACCACCATCTGTGAAGCTGTCAGCGTAGGCGGTATTGGCGCGCAGCAGGTCGTTGAACGTTGCCATGGAGGTACTCAACCACATCCGTGGGGCTGAAGCCGGGGGATGACGGGACCTGGCACCACGTAGAATGGTTCATAGGCCGCGTCACAGTGGCGGGAGGGAAGAACGGCATGTTCAGAAAGCTCTGGGCGCTGATGCGCCGGGTGTGGGACTTCATCCAGGACAACGACAATGATCTTCAGGGCACCTATCCGGACCACTTCAAGCCGACCGGCTCGGAAGCTGCCCTGCAAGGCTCGGTCACGACCGGATTGATGGGCTCGGGGGGTATCGGCGGCACCTGACCGCTGAAGGTGCCACCGGGATCGGTCATCGAGCACGTGATGGAGGAACAATCCTTTCGCGGCCCGAACCGGCCTACCGCGACCCGACAGCGTCGATCGGCTGTACCGCGGGGGTCCCGGAACCGTCACGGCGGCCGGTGGCCGGAGGCAGATCGATCGGAGCGCCGCTGGCGGCGGCGGCGATGGCTGGCGTCTGGCCAGCCCATCCCAACAACAGGATGTCCTCGCCCTTGAGGAAACGGTGACAGCGGACACCGCTGGTGGCCCGACCCTTCCCGGGGTATTCGGAGAAGTCGGTCACCTTGACACTGCCCGGTTCGGTGCCGGGCAACGAGTCCGATGAGCCACTGACTGTGACGACCACCGCATCTGTCGCGTCGGTGACACCGAACCAGACGGCGGTTTGTTTGGCGGCCAACTTGATGCCACCGATGCCACCCGCGGAGCGGCCCTGAGCCCTGACTCCAGAGGCGGGGAAGTGCAACAGCTGGGCATCGCTGGAGATGAACACCAGCTCGACGTCCTCGCTCGTCAGCTCCACCGCGCCGACCACCGAGTCGCCGCCGGAGAGCCGGATGACCTCCCACGAATCCTTGTTCAGCACCTCAGGGTTGACGCGCTTCACGATGCCGTCGCGGGTGCCCAGCGCCAAACCCAGTGAATCGGGATTCAGCGTGGTCAATCCGACGGCGCGTTCACCAGGTTCCAGCCCGAACAGTTCCGACACCTTCGACCCGCCCTGCAGATTCGGGGCATTGGCCGTCGCCGGAACCGTTGGCAGTTCGATCGTTCGCCCCTTGATCAACCGACCGGACGAGGTCAGCAGACCGAACTCGGCGCGGGCGGTGGTCGCCACCGCGGTGACGAGCACGTCGTGGTTGGCTCGCGGACCAGCATCTGGCAGTTCGGCATCGGAGTCGACCCGAGCCAACAGACCGGCTGAAGACAACAGCACCCAGCACGGGTCGTCGGCCACTTCCAGAGGGGCGGCAGCGGCGGTGGTCGCGGCTCCGGAGGATGCCAGCAGAACTGTCCGACGAGGCGTGCCGAATTGTTTCGCCACCTCCGCCAAGTCTTTCGACACCAGCTCGCGCAGTACTTCGGGGTTCTCGACGATCTCCGTCAGCCGGGCAATGGTCTCGCGCAGCGTGTCGCGTTCAGTCTCCAACTCGATGGTGGAGTATTTCGTCAACCGGCGCAGCGGCAGATCCAGGATGTAGTTGGTCTGTGCCTCGGAGAGATCGAAGACTTCCATCAGGCGGGTGCGTGCCTGCGCCACGTCATCGGAGGAGCGAATGATCGCGATCACGTCGTCGATGTCGACGATCGCAATCAACAAACCCTCCACCAGATGCAGTCGATCGTTCGCCTTGTCGAGCTGGTACTGGGTGCGCCGTAGGGTGACGTCGAGCCGGTGGTCGAGGTAGACCTCCAGCATTTCCTTGATGCTGAGGGTCCGGGGTTGGCCCTCCACCAGTGCCACCGCGTTGATCGAGAACGAGTCCTCAAGTTTGGTGAACTTGTACAACTGCTCCAACAGCACATCGGGATTGATGCCGTTCTTCACCTCGATCACCAGTCGGGTGCCGTGCGCAAGATCGGAGAGGTCCTTCACGTCCGCGATCCCGCTGACCCTTTTCGATTGCACCAGCTGTTTGATCTGCTCAATGATGCGTTCGGGGCCGACGGTGTAGGGCAGTTCGGTGACCACGACGCCGCGACGTCGCGGGCTGACCTGCTCGATACGCGCAGTGGCCCTGATCTTGAACGATCCGCGGCCGGTGGCGTACGCGTCAGCGATGCCGTCCAGACCGATGATCTTGCCGCCGGTGGGCAGATCGGGTCCGGGGACGAAACGCATCAGGGTGCCGAGGTCGGCGTCCGGGCTCTTGATCAGGTGCCGCAACGCCTGCACCACCTCCACCAGATTGTGCGGTGGGATGTTGGTCGCCATGCCGACCGCGATACCGGTGGATCCGTTCACCAGCAGGTTCGGGAAGGCGGCCGGCAACACAGACGGTTCGGTTTCCTTGCCGTCGTAGTTGGCGCGGAAATCGACGGTGTTCTCGTCCAGTCCGGCCGTCATCGCAGTGGCCGCCATCGCCATCCGGCACTCGGTGTACCGCATGGCAGCGGGGCCGGCGTCCAACGATCCGAAGTTGCCGTGCCCGTCGATCAGCGGCAACCGCATCGACCACGGCTGCGCGGTGCGGACCAGCGCGTCGTAGATGGCGCCATCGCCGTGGGGGTGCAGCTGACCCATCACCTGGCCGACGACCCGGGCACTCTTCACATGTGACTTGTTCGGGCCGATGCCCATGTCGTCCATCGAGTAGAGGATGCGTCGCTGCACCGGCTTGAGGCCGTCGCGGGCGTCGGGAAGGGCCCGCGAATAGATCACCGAATAGGCATACTCGAGGAAGCTGGTCTCCATCTCGCTGGAGATGTCGACGTCGGTGATGCGCTCGGTGATCTCATCGTCCGGTGCTTCGTTCTTCGCCATCTGCTCGGGTGTCTCCTGATTGGTCTCAGCGCTCGATTCTGTCGGCATCCTGAGCCGCTGAGGGACTCAACACGCCGTTCCCCGCCCACTGGGCAGCCGGGACGGGGTCATTCAGCGGTTCGTTCGAGGCTTTCACGCACTTTGGGTGCCAACTCGTCTCCGTCAGGGGCGCGCACCTCGGGTGCCGATTGGGGGGTCCATTCCACCTCGTCGCGGTCCTCCAGAACCGTCGTCGTGCCGTGCGCCAACACCTGTTCAGCCATGCTCAGCTGGCGAATGGCGATCAGGCGGGTGTGTTCCGGCTGCAGTTCAGCGAACTCGGCGTACAGCCTGGGATCGTGCTGCCCATCGTCGCCCACCAGCACCCAGCGGATGTTGGGGAAGTCGCGGGCCAGTTCCCGCAGAGCCTGACGTTTGTGTTCGGGTCCGCTGCGGAACCAGCCGGCGTTCGTCGGCCCCCAGTCGGTGAGCAACATCGCACCGCGGGGGTAGCCGTGGCGGTTCATGAACCGCGACAGGAAGGGATAGGTGTTCCACGCTCCGGTGGACACGTAGATGATCGGTGCACCGGGATGCTCCGCCAGCAGCTTCTGGTACATCCGAGCCATCCCGGGTACCGACTGGCGCGCCTGTTCCGTGAGCACCAAGGTGTTCCAGGCGGCGATCAACTGACGAGGCAATGAGGTGGAGATGATCGTGTCGTCGATGTCGCTGACCAGCCCCAGATGCTGATTGGCGGAAATCACCTGGACGGGCACGGGAACCGGATCGGCGTTCCGTGGGGTGATGTCGACCTCGCGCCACCCTGGGTCCAAAGCGGAGCTCTTCAGACGAACGTCGATGTAGCCACCCCGATCGGCCCGGAGCTGCACGCGCGAGTCTCCGATCGTGACGTCGACCGGGCATCGGGGTACGGGTGCCAGGAAGAAGTTGCGCCAGCCTCGTTGCCCGAGGAACTCCTCGGCTGCCTTGCCAAGGTTGGAGGTTGCCTCGGCGGGGCGCAACACCACCCGGGCCAGCACCCGCACCTGGTCGTCGGTGCCGTAGCCGGTGTAAGGGATCACCGACTCCTTCCAGCCCATCCGCCGCAGCAGTCCGACGAGCTTGCGGTGAAAGGATTCCTCCAGGCGGGCACCAAGGAACGGTCGATTCGACATGCGGTGAACCCTAGTCCCGTCGAGCACACGACGTCATAATTGCGCTCAGCTCACCCCCTGCGGGTGGACCGGCTGGGACGGATGCGGTCGGGCGACACCGGGCCCATCGGCGCCCGGTCACCACGGGTTGGTGGGTGGGTCTTCTTGGGCTGTCAGTCGGCTCGTGGAATCATGTCAGGTGTGAAGAAACCACAATCGCCCACCGGATCGAGATCGGCAACCTCAGTGGCGATGTTGCCGGACGCGCTGCGCGAGGAGGTGAACCAGTGCGGCTACTTTCCCGACTTCGTGGCCGACTCGGTGGCCCTGGCCCTGGACGGTGAATCGGTCGCCGACCATTTGGTGCATCTGGAGGCGACCTTCGCCGGTGAGGAGCTGCACCGGCACCTCACTGTGCTTGTGCTCACCCCCAGCCGACTGGTCGTCAACCACACCGACGAAGGCCATGACGGCACCGGCGACTCGAACCAGGCGGTGACCACCAGCGAATCGATCGCATTGCCAGCGATCACCTCGGTGGCGCTGTCCAGGGTGGTGGCACACCCGGAGCGGTTCGACGCCCGTCAACCGGACGTGGTCGAGACCTGGCTGACCGTCGGTTGGGGGACGTTGCGCCGGATCGACATCGAGCCGGCCACCTGTGGCGATCCGGAGTGCGACGCAGATCATGGGTTCTCGGGTTCGATGGTCGGCGACGACCTGACTATGCGGATGAGCCCAACCGCCGACGGCCCGGGCAGCGTGGAACGGCTTGCACAGTTCACCACCGCACTGCAACACGCCACTGGCCGGAGCCGGATGGCTGGAGGCGCTGGGAATGGTGTGCGATGAACACTTTGCCTCTGGTTCCCCGATACGGGCAGGACACCCTCGCTGACCTGGTGCCCAGCGTGGCGCATCACTTGGGACTGGACGGATTCGCCGACAGCATCGAACTGCCGCACGCCGAGCGCTACGTCCTGGTGCTGATCGACGGGCTCGGCCAGCAACTGCTGCAGGGTGCAGCGGCGCACGCGCCCCACCTTGCGAGCTTGCTGCCCGGCAGTGCGACCCTGATGGCCTGCGTCCCGTCCTCAACCTCGTGTTCCCTGACCAGCCTGGGTACCGGTCTGGTGCCGGGTCAGCACGGCATCTTCGGCTACACCTTCAGAGAACCCCACGCGGATCGGGTGATGAATGCTCTCACCTGGCACAACGGGCCCGACGACGTGCTCGCCTTCCAACCCCGTCGCACCATGTTCGAGTTGGCGGAACGCGCCGGCGTCGCTGTCAGCAGCGTGGCGCCAGCCAGGTTCGAGGGCTCCGGGTTGACGCTCGCTGGCTTGCGGGGCGGGCACTTCGCCAGCCTCAGGTCGGAGGGATCGCTCTCTGAGCGGGTGTCCAAAGTCACCCGCTGTGCCCGTCGCGGTGAGAAGTCATTTGTCTACGTCTACGAACGTCAACTGGACCACACGGGTCACAGTGCCGGCTGCAACTCGTACGCCTGGCAGGGGGCCCTCGCCGAGGTCGACGAACGGGTGGCGGCACTGCGCGACGCCCTCGACGACGACGTCTGCATCCTCGTCACCGGGGACCACGGAATGGTCGACGTGCCGTGGGAGAACCAGATCGTCGCCGAGTACGAGCCGGGCCTGTCCGAGGGGTGGCGGATGATTGGCGGTGAGGGCCGCTTCCGCCAGTTGTACACCGATCATCCTGTTGAGGTGGCGGCCCGGTGGTCCGAGGTGCTGGGGGACAAGGCGTGGGTTTTGACCGGCGACGAGGCCGTCGGAGCGGGCTGGTTCGGTGCGATGGACGAACGCTGCCGGCCCCGGCTGGGAGACGTGGTGGTCGCGATGCGGGACAACTGGGCTGTGATGACCGCCGACCAGCCGGGAGAGATGTCGCTGGTCGGACAGCACGGGTCGCTCACCCGCGAAGAGATGCTGGTTCCGCTTTTGGTGGATCATCCGCCGAGCAGGAACTGAACCCACGATGGCGGAACTGGTCTTCTTCACCGGGCCGATGGACTGTGGCAAGTCAACGCTTGCGCTGCAGATGGCGCACACCCAGTCACTGCACGGGCGGGAGGGCATGTTGTTCACCGGGCCCGATCGCTCCGGCGCGGCGGTGATCAGCTCCAGG
>JAGXHS010000129.1 GCA_024636075.1 Propionibacteriaceae bacterium | reverse complement strand
CTCGTGGGCTCGGAGATGTGTATAAGAGACAGCCCCACTGTCACCCGTGACGGGCAACGACTGAGAACTCTACTGGATACTCGGCCCTGAGCTCAAACCGACGCCGCGGGTCCTCTCCCTGGGGGCCTGTCTGCGGCAAGATCGCGCTCGTCGGGTGTTCTGGTCGCCAGGTTCATCCGCCGGGCGATCCACCAAGACACCAGCCCCACCAACAGGAAGCCCAGCAGGTCGAAAGCCGCGTCGGTCCAGGTGATCGCCCGCACTCCCCTGACCTGTGAGACGCCACCGCCGAGCGCGGCGTAGCCGAAGGCGAAGATGTTGTTGACCACATGTGCTGCGATGCCCGCCTCGATACCGCCGGTGAACACCACCAGAGCACCCGCCAACAGCCCGAAACCGAAACGATCCACGAACAACGCGGTGTTCTGCACGCCGTGGAACAGCGCGAAGACGAGGGCTGTGGCCACCACTGCCACCCAGCGGTTGGTGAGCATCGAGCCCATCGCCTGGATCAGGTAGCCGCGGAAGAAGTACTCTTCCGCCGCCGCCTGCAGCGGTGAGGTCAGCACGATCAGCCCGAGCCACAGCCACACCCTCTGCTGCGGGTCATAGTGCCAGCCGGAGCCTGCCTGGGAGAGCCACAGCACACCGTTCAGCACCACGACGGCCGCCAGTCCGCAGGCCAGCAAGTAGCGCCACCGCAAGCCGGGCTGAACCGAGTGCAGCCAGCGCACATCACGCCAGTGCACCCAACGCACCACGGCGAAGACGACCGGTATCAGCAGAGCCAACGCCAGATGAGACGCCACCAGACCAGCTGGGAGTTCGAAAGCGACCGCACGCCGGTAGTAGTCGGCAAAGCTGCTCTGGTCACCGGACAGTGTGTGCGAGACAGCGAGCATCCCTTGTAGCGCGAGGGGTACCAGCAGCGCGTACCCGGCCAGGGCCAGCACCATGCCCATCACGGATCGCGCGGGGGTAGCGCCTGCCCCGCGCAGCACACCGGTGTAATCCACGCAGCCGGGCGGAGGGGCCAGTTGCCCGCCGGGCGGAACCAGAACGCTCACTCAGGATCGAATTCCGTGGTCGTCTCGTCGAGATCTACAGCTCCCGGATTGTTGACACCGCTGGTGTCGGCTTCCTCGTCACCGGAATCTGAAGTGTCGTCCGGGGCGACGGTGGAGGACACGTCATCCGAGCGCAGCTCCGCTGCGTCCTCCCCCACAACCGGGTTCGACAACAGACCGATGCCGCCGATCTCGACCGCAACACTCTGACCGGGCTCCATCCGACCGACGCCGGCCGGGGTGCCGGTGAGGATCACATCGCCGGGCAACAACGTGGTGAACTCTGAGATGAAGCTCACCAGGTGGGCGATGTCATGGACCATCTCCGAGGTGTTGCCGTCCTGGGCGATGACACCATCGATCGAGGTCTTGATGTGCTGGCTACCGGCCTCTGCCGCGTCGAAATGGGTGACGATCCACGGCCCGATCGGGCAGAAGGTGTCCCACCCCTTGGCGCGGGTCCATTGGGGCTCCGACTTCTGCAGGTCGCGGGCAGTGACGTCATTGGCGACGGTGTAGCCGAAGATCACCTCGTGGACTCGTTCAACCGGAACCTGACGAGCGATACGGCCGATCACGACGGCCAGCTCGCCCTCGAACTGCACGTCCTTCGATGCGTGCGGGATGATGATGGCGTCGCCGGGACCGATCACCGAGGTGTTCGGTTTGAAGAACACCAAGGGAGATTGTGGAACGGCATTTCCCATCTCCTGGGCGTGATCGGCATAGTTCCGCCCGACGCCGATGATCTTGCTACGCGGGATCACCGGGGCCAGCAGTCGAACCGAATCCAGTAGATGGCGTTCGCCAGTGAAGTTGACCGGCCCAGCCATCGGGTCCCCGGTGAGCGCGGAAACGGTGTTGGGATGATCGCCCTGGTCCTCGGCCAGTTCCACGACACCGAACTCTGGACGGGCGCCAGCTTGGGCGTATCGGGCAATGCGCATGGGGCAAGCCTAGATCGCCGCCGGGGCAGCGCAACACAGCCCAACTGAACTGGGATACTGGCGCCCATGAGCACAGACTTTGACGCGACCGAGCTGATCCGTCTGAAGCGGGGCGGTGGTCAGTTCAGCAGCGAGCAGATCAGCTGGTTGATCAACGGCTACACCGACGGCAAGATCGCCGAAGAGCAGATGTCGGCACTTGCCATGGCCATCTACTTCCAGGGCATGGACGACACCGAGCTGGGGTTGTGGACCGCGGCGATGATCGCCACTGGCGAGCGGCTCGACTTCTCCTCGCTGTCGCGACCCACCGCCGACAAGCACTCCACCGGTGGTGTGGGCGACAAGATCACCCTGCCGTTGGCTCCGCTGGTGGCCGCCTGCGGGGTGGCGGTGCCACAGTTGTCCGGACGTGGGCTGGGCCACACCGGCGGAACCCTGGACAAGCTGGAGTCGATCCCCGGTTGGCGCGCCTCGCTCAGCAATGACGAGATGCTACGACAACTGGAAGAGGTCGGCGCGGTCATCTGCGCTGCCGGCTCAGGTCTGGCTCCGGCGGACAAGAAGCTCTATGCCCTGCGTGATGTCACCGGCACGGTGGAGTCGATCCCGCTGATCGCGAGCTCGATCATGAGCAAGAAGATCGCCGAGGGCACCTCGGCACTGGTGCTGGACGTCAAGGTCGGCGCCGGCGCCTTCATGGACACCGAGGAGAAGGCTCGAGAGCTCGCCTCCCGAATGGTGCAACTGGGCACCGAGGCTGGGCTGAACACCGTTGCCCTGCTGACCTCGATGGACACCCCGCTCGGGCTGACCGCTGGCAACGCACTCGAGGTTCGGGAGTCGGTCGAAGTGCTCGCCGGCGGCGGACCCACCGATGTGGTCGAGCTGACCATCGCGTTGGCCCGGGAGATGTTGCAGCAGGCTGGCATCGATGCCGACCCGCGGGCCGCACTGGCGAACGGCGCGGCGATGGACGTCTGGAAGCGGATGATTCGCGCCCAGGGCGGCGACCCCAACGCCCCTCTGCCGACAGCACGACACACCGACCAGGTGCTCGCCGAATCAGACGGTGTGATCACCCGGATGGATGCGATGGCGGTCGGGGTGGCGGCATGGCGGCTGGGCGCTGGCCGGGCCCGCAAGGAGGACCCGGTGCAGGCCGGGGCGGGCGTCGAGATGCACGTCAAGCCGGGAGATCGGATCGGCAAGGGTCAAGCGGTGCTCACCCTGCACACCAACACTCCGGACAGCTTCAGCCGTGCCCGTGCCGCGCTGGGCGGCGGGATCGAGATCGCAGACCAACCCGTCGAGCGACGGGACCTGATCATCGACCGGATCAGTTGATCAACCCACTGTCACCGGCTGGCGATGCTGCTGCTCCTTCGCCTCGGCGGCGCCGAAGCCGCGGATGAGACCGTACAGGTACGCATCGGCCAGGGCTTCCCAACTTGCTTCGATCACGTTGGTGCCGACACCGACCGTGGTCCAGGTGCGCTCGGCGCCGGCGAAGTCGATCAGCACCCGCACGATGGCATCGGTACCGTGCCCCTGCGGCAGGATGCGGACCCGGTAGTCCACCAGCTCGTACTCCGACACGTGCGGGAACACCGGCAGCAGCGCCTTGCTCAACGCGTCAGCCAGGGCGTCGACGGGGCCGTTGCCCTCGCCGACATAGCCGTTGACTTGACCACCAGCGGCCAGTTTGACGATTGCTTCGGAATCGGTGATGTCGGGGGCGGTCATCTCGGTGAACACCCGCCAGCTGTCCACCCGGAAGGGGGCGTCGAGCACTCCGAGCTCGTCGCGCAACAGCAGCTCGAAACTGGCGTCTGCAGCCTCGTAGGAGTAGCCGGTGAGCTCACGCTGCTTGACCACATCGGTGATGTGCGCGGCCTGCTCCCGGTCGGAGAGGTCGAAGCCGAGCTGCTCTCCCTTGATCTGGATGTTTGCGCGTCCGGACATGTCCGAGATCAGCATGCGCATGTCGTTTCCGACGACGGCCGGGTCGATGTGTTGGTACAGGTTGGCGTCCACCCTGATGGCGCTGGCGTGCAGCCCCGCCTTGTGGGCGAAGCTGGAATGACCCACGTAGGGCTGACGCGCCTGCGGTGCCTGATTGGCGATCTCGGCGATCGCCAGTGAGGTGCGGGTCAGCGCCCGGATGTTGTCCTCCGGCAGCAGATTCCATCCGTACTTGAGATGCAGGTTGCCAATCAGCGTGGTCAGGTCTGCGTTCCCGGTGCGTTCGCCGTAGCCGTTGATGGTGCCCTGGACGTGCATGGCGCCGGCGTCCACGGCGGCCAAGCTGTTCGCCACCGCACAGCCGGTGTCGTTGTGGCAATGGATGCCCAGATCCACCCCGATCTGTCCAGCGGCTGAGACGATATCGCCCATCCAGCCGGGCAGCATCCCGCCGTTGGTGTCGCACAGCACCACGACGTCAGCACCAGCTTCGGCAGCGGCCCGCACCACCTCGAGCGCGTAGCCCTGGTTCGCGCGGAAGCCGTCGAAGAAGTGCTCCAGGTCGACGAACACCCGCTGACCTTCGGTGCGCAGGTGGGTGACGGTGTCGCGCACCATCGCGAGGTTCTCGTCCAGGGTGGCCCGCAGCGCATGCTCCACGTGTCGATCGTGGCTCTTCGCCACCAGACAGACGTGGCTGGCACCGGATTCGCGCAACGCGGCCACCAAAGGGTCATCGGCAGCTTTGCCACCCACCCGCCGGGTCGCACCGAAAGCCACCAGGGTCGAGTTCGCCAGGCTGAGTTGGGTCTTGGCCGCTTTGAAGAAGGCGGTGTCATTCGGGTTGGCGCCTGGCCAACCACCCTCGATGTGGGTCACCCCCAGTTGGTCCAGCAGCCCGGCAATTCGCAGCTTGTCGCTGACAGTGAGTCGCAGACCCTCCTGCTGGGCGCCATCGCGCAGCGTGGTGTCGTAGACATGGAACTGTTCAGGGGCAGCGGGCTGCATCGTCATTCTGGCTCCTCGGACCTGCGGGTATGCCTGACTCCGCGTCAGGCAACGTCCAGTGTGCTTCGGTGAGCGCGAGGCCGGGCGACGTCTCAGGTCTCAAGACGCGGGGTCATACCAGTCGAGACAGCCAGCCATATTCGTCCTCGCGACGACCGTACTGCACGTCCAACAGGTGCTCGCGCAACATCATCGTCACCTCGCCCGGGGAGTTCTCGAACACCACGTCGACGTCCGCTGACCGCAGACTGCGGATCGGTGTCACCACCGCCGCCGTGCCGCAGGCGAACATCTCGGTGAACGCGCCGCTGGCGATCCCGTCGAACACCTCGGCGAGGGAGATCCTGCGTTCCACCGGGTTGAGGTTCATCTTGTCGGCCAGTTGCAGGATGGACGAGCGGGTGACGCCTTCGAGGATGGTGCCGGTCAGCTCCGGAGTGATCAACTCCCCTGCAGCGGTGACCAGGTACACGTTCATCCCGCCCAGCTCCTCGACCCACTTGCGTTCCACCGCGTCGATGAACAGCACCTGGGAACAGTCGTGGTCGGCAGCTTCCTGCTGCGCAAGCAGCGAGGCCGCATAGTTGCCGCCACACTTCGCGGCTCCTGTGCCGCCGGGTGCCGCGCGGCTGTACTCAGATGTCACCCAGATGTCCACCGGTCGAACCCCGGACGGGAAGTACGACCCGACGGGCGAGGCGATCAGGCAGTAGGTGACGGTGTGCGCCGGGCGGATGCCCAGATAGGGCTCGTTGGCGAACATGAACGGCCGCAGGTACAGGCTCTTTTCCGCTCCGCTCGGCACCCAGGCCTGGTCGACCTCCACCAGTGCGGTGATGCTGGCCATGAAGTCCGGGCCGGAGAGCTCTGGCAGCGCGAGCCGCCGTGCTGATTGAGCGAAGCGCAACGCATTCGCCTCGGGACGGAATGACCACACCGACCCGTCGACGTGACGGTAGGCCTTCAGCCCTTCGAAGACCTCCTGCGCGTAGTGCAACGCTGAGGCGGCAGGGTCGATCGGCAGTGGCCCGTAGGGATGTACTGCTGCGCCGTGCCAGCCCTGGTCGCTGGTCCAGGTGGCCAGCGCCATGTGGTCAGTGAAGGCCTGCCCGAAACCGGGATTCTCGTGCACCCGCCGGATGTCCGTTGGTGAGGAATACACAGGTGATTCGGGGAGCACGAAGTCGAGCGGCATGACGCCACCGTATCGCAGCCATCGCCCCGTCCGAGGGCTAGGAAGTGTGCCGAACCACGCTCGATTCCGCCTACAGTGCTGACCCATGAGCACACAGCAGTCGCAAGCCAGCAGCCGTCAGACCCTCGCCGTGATCCCCGGTGACGGGATCGGGCCCGAAGTGATCACCGAGGCGGTCAAGGTGCTCGAGGCCACCGTCGGCGACAGCTTCGACTTCGTCGACTACGATCTGGGCGCGGATCGTTGGTTGCGCACCGGCGAGGTGCTGCCGGACAGTGTCCTGGCTGAGCTGGCCCAGGTCGACGGGATCATTCTCGGTGCCGTCGGGGCTGCCCCCGGATCGACGCAGATCCCGAGCGGCTTGCTGGAACGTGGCCTGCTGCTGAAGCTGCGCTTCGCCTTCGACCACGCCGTGAACCTCCGTCCGTCCAAGCTGTACCCGGGCGTCACGACTCCGCTCAGTGCGGCCGTCGTCGAGGGGCAGCAGATTGACTTCGTGGTGGTGCGCGAAGGCACTGAGGGTCTCTACTGCGGCAACGGTGGCGTCGTGCGCGTCGGTACCCCGCACGAGATCGCCACCGAGGTGAGCATAAACACCGCCTACGGGGTGGAGCGTGTGGTGCGTGACGCCTTCGAGCGGGCGAGTCGGCGTCGCGGGCGGCTGACCCTGCTGCACAAGCACGACGTGTTGACGAATGCCGGGCAGCTGTGGAACCGGATCGTCAAGGAGGTGTCGGTGGAATTCCCGCAGGTCATCACCGACTACCTGCACATCGATGCGGCGATGATCGCCCTGGTGATGGAACCGCAGCGCTTCGACGTCATCGTCACCGACAATTTGTTCGGCGACATCGTGACCGATCTGGCGGCGGCCGTGACCGGAGGCATCGGCTTGGCAGCCAGCGCGAACATCAACCCGTCACGGGAGTTCCCCAGCATGTTCGAACCCGTGCACGGATCGGCCCCCGACATCGCAGGGAAGCAGATCGCCGACCCCACTGCAGCGATCAGCTCGATGGCGCTGCTGTTGGACCATCTGGGCAACTCCGAGGACGCGGCCCGCATCAACGCGGCAGTAGAAGCCGACGTGGCTGGGCGTTCCGCCGAACGGCGCAGCACAAGCGCCGTGGGCGATGCGCTCGCCACCGCCGTCAGCTGAGGGGAACGGACTCCGCTCAGTCTTCCTCTGCGGGCCAGGGATTCGGCAGACACCCCGCAAGCGACTTGCTCTGTTGCAGCATCACCGGGGCCTTGGCACCCTTCGCGGGGCAACCGACGTGACCGAGACCGATGTAGTGGCCGACTTCGTGGTTCACCAGGTACGAGCGGTAGTCGGCGACGTCATTGTAGGTGGGTGTCATGTAGAGCCACCGGTCAGAGTTCAACGACACGTTGTCCCCGACGCGGCAACTCAACAGGCTTCGGGTGTTCAACGGCAGGCACAACCGATCGACGGTCTGCGGGGAGGCCAGCCGGATGGTGAAGTCCGCAGTGTCATCCTCGCCGACGAGCTGGAAGCTGTGGTCGTGGTACCCGGTCCATCCGCGCTCGTCATTCAGGATCGAGGAAATCTGGCGTGCCACGTCGTCGACGTGCAGATCGACCGCAGTCTCCATGATGACGTGATATGTGTGCACCTTCGATGTCTTCTTCGGCGGTGGCACGGCAAGGCGGGAGGTCACCCATTCATCGGTGGGTTCCAGACCGGACCGCACAATGGTCCGCTCGGCCGTCGGGCTGGCGGACGCCTTCGGCGTGACTGCGGGCGCCTTCGGCGCCACTGAGGTGGCTCGTGTTGTCGCAGTGGTGGCTCGTGTTGTCGCAGTCCCGGACGGCGCCGGGCTCGCCGGGTCGTTGCCCACGGTGTCAGTACCGAGTGTCGAAGGAGGCGCTGAAGCTGTCTCGCCGGATGGGCTCGCTGCTGGAAGCGCAGTGGAATGAGCTGGCGCTTCGGCCGCCGAGAGCAATGCCGACAGGACCCAGGCAACCAGGCTCATCAGCAGGACGCCACCCACGGCAACGATGATCGACACTGTCAGCCGCCCACGATCGGTGAGCACAGACGGCCCTGCCTCAGAGCGCGCCGCGGACACAGCCGCCGACCACTGCGGCGACTCCGGGGCGGACGAGGTGGTCACCCCTCAACACTATTTCCGAGTCGATCTGCCCACTGGTAGCGACACAGTGTCTGGTAGCGACACAGTGTCGAACAGCCGCCTGACAGTCTCATCGGCTGGCCAGCGGATGCAGGTTGGACACTTGCTGGCAACCTGAGGTGATGAGTGCCCCCGATCAGGTCCCCGAACTCGTCAGTGCAGCGTTGCGTGGCACAGCCGATTTCTACTCGCACTCCACCCGCCACGAAACGGGACGGTTCCTGGCAACGTTGGCCGCCAGCCGTACCGGCACGATTGCCGAGATCGGCACCGGCGGCGGGGCCGGTGCCGCCTGGCTGCGCTCCGGGGCGCCCGCTGGCACCCGGGTACTGA
This sequence comes from Propionibacteriaceae bacterium, assembly GCA_024636075.1. Classification (GTDB taxonomy): domain Bacteria; phylum Actinomycetota; class Actinomycetes; order Propionibacteriales; family Propionibacteriaceae; genus JAGXHS01. The sequence goes on along the minus strand of JAGXHS010000129.1, from coordinate 534 downwards.
GCGTCGAGATGGATCCCGAGCGGGCCGAGCTGGCCAGGGTGACCCTGTCCTCGGCCGGAGTGCAGATCCTGACCGGTGGCACCGAACAGCTGTGGGATCGGGGGCCGTTCTCGTTGTTGTCGATGGATCGTCACACTGCCATCGAGGTGGGCCGTGACCAGTCGTGGCAAATGCTGGTTCCCGGCGGCGTCGTGGTCATCGACGACTTCCAGCCCAGTAGCGATTGGCCACCGATGACCAGCGACGGCGTCGACTGGATGCGCCAGGAGTGGCTCCTTGACGGACGATTCGAGTCGTCGGCAGTGGCAGTGGGCCCTGATGTGAGCGTTCTGGTGGCGGTACGACGCTGAGGCAGTTCGGCCGTGCCTGGGCCTGGTGACCGGGTCTGTCACTGGGACGCCGTGGGCGGCGCAGTACCGCGCTGCGAGGCGATCAAGGTGTTCACCGTCCTGGCCGCCTGGTCGGAGGCATTCACCGTCACCCGAATCAACGTGCCATCGGCTCGACGCACCTCGAGCGCTTCACCGGCTGCGG
>JAGXHS010000128.1 GCA_024636075.1 Propionibacteriaceae bacterium | reverse complement strand
GAACAGCAGTCTGAAGGCTACCGCCGCTTGCGGGCGATGATCCAGGGGATCGGTTTCGCCGAGCGCCCACACACCCTGGCAGTGACGTCGGTTGCTGCACATCCCCGGACTGCCGAAGTGGCCGGCGGCCTGGCCACGGCCTTCAGCGAGGACCAGGCAACAGTGCAGTTGATTAACGCCAACTTCCGTCAGCATGAGGTGGCCCATACCACGACCGCCCCGACGCTCGTGGCCGTGGATGGGCAGCCCCTGAGCAGCAGAGCCATCGAGCAACTGCTGCAGGAGGCGGCCAGCCGCAACGATGTCAGCATTGTGTTGGCGGCACCGCTCCAGGACGGGGCAGATGGTCTGGCACTGGCGAGTGCGGCCGGCGGCACACTCGCGCTGGTGTCCCGATCGGACACCCGCGACGCGGTGAACCGGGCGGTGAACACCATCAACGCGACCAACGGTCGGGTCATCGGTTTACTGCTCGCAGACTGACGCCTGGTCGGCGACCTCCCGGCGGGGTAGCAGCTTCAGCGGCCTGCGATCAGCCCTTTGGTGAGGCCGAGGAGATGGGGAACATCGGCTTCGAAGTTGTATCGTTCCTCAATCGCCTTCCGGCCTCGTCTACCCATCTCCTGGCGCAGCTGCGGATCAGCCAACAGCTCACGCAGAGCCGAAGCTGGTGCAGAGGGTTCGGAACTGTCGACGAATACGCCAGCATTGTCGCCATCCAGCATGTTGCGCCAGTGCGGAAAATCGCTGGCCAGGAACGGGATGCCTGCCGCCATGTACTCGAACAGCTTGGTCGGCAGCGACTCGCGGTAATTGGGAAGTGGCTCCAAGAACACGATGCCGACCGCACCGGTGGCCAGTATCCCGGGAATCTGGTCTGGTGTGACGACACCTCGATAGTCGATGCCCGAGTCACCGCCCAGCTCCTTGAGCCTGGTCTCGGTGCGGTTGTCGGGGGGACCAGCGATGACGGCGGTGGCACCCGCCTGCAGTATCGTGTCCAGCATGATCAGTGATTGCCGGCCCTTCGTCAGGCCGCCGATGTACACCACCCGGCCGGGCACCTCGTGGCGTTCGGTCACCGCAGGGAAATCCTTCAGCCACGGGAAGTTGCGCACGACCACGGTCCGCGGGTTCGAGTACAGATGGGCGATCACCGGAGTGGCCACCACGACCGCATCTGCGAAGCGATCTGCCGCACCGGTGATCACCCCACCGAAGAGTCGCGCCGCGGTCTTCATCGGCCCCGGCAAGTAGTGCTTGTCGTCGATCTGCCCCACCAGATCCTCGTGGGCGTCGAAGATGACGGGCCGTCGGTGGAGCGCCTTCCACAGCAGAGTCATCGGTATGAGTTCGGGATCGTGGATGTGCACGAGATCAGGTTTGATCGTGGCCAGCGCTCGCCACGCCCGCAGCTGTCCGAGCAACAGTCGCTGTACCCGACCTGCGGTGGGTTTCAGTGCGTGCAGATGCACTCCGTTCTCCTCGCCCGTGCCGGCGTTGACCGCGACCAGTGTCACGTCCAGACCGGCGTCGGCCAGCGCGGTGCACTCCTTGTTGAAGATGCGGTTGTCACGGGGTTGGTGCACTGTGGTCAGGTGGACGACCTTCGCCATGCTCACGCCTCACCGTCACCGATCACGCGACGAGCCACATCCGGCCAGTTGGCCGCTCGGGTTGCGTTTCGTCCATCAACCAGCGCCTTGATGCCGGGAAGCTGGGCAGCGGTGAGGTCCGCGTACTCGGGATGGTCCGCCTGCAGGATGGCGGCTTCCACCGGATCACCAAGGCGATAAGGCTCAAAGCCGTACCGACGCAGTTCCTCGGCGGGGAACATCGGATCGTGCACCAGTGGCGAGGCGCCCCTCTCGGCGAGCTCCTCGACCAGTGGGAAGACGCCCGAGAAGGCGGTTTCCTTGACCTTGCCCCGGTACGAGGCCCCCAGGACCACCACGGACACCCCCGCGAGATCACCCAGCTGCGCCTGCAACAGGTCGACGGCATGGGCCGGCATCGTCATGTTGGCTTCGCGCGCGGTCCGCACCACGGTCGCGTCCGGATCGGTGTACAGGTACAACCGCGGGTAGACCGGAATGCAGTGACCACCCACGGCAACGCCGGGAAGGTGGATGTGGCTGTAGGGCTGGGAGTTGGATGCCTCAATCACCTTGAAGACGTCAATGCCGTTCTTCTCGGCGAACTTGCCGAACTGGTTCGCAAGAGCGATGATGACGTCGCGGTAAGTGGTTTCGGCGAGCTTGGACATCTCGGCCGCTTCGGCCGACCCCAGGTCCCAGACGCCATTGGGGCGGGTCAGGTCCGGCCGGTCGTCGAAATCGAGTACGTCCTCGTAGAATTCCGTCGCCCGCTGCGCCCCCCGCTCGCTGAGTCCACCAACCAGCTTGGGGTACTTGCGCAGGTCAGCGAAAACCCGACCAGTCAGAACCCGCTCCGGGGAGAACACCAGATCGAAGTCCTCGCCTTCGGTGAGTCCGGAGATGGACTCGATCATCGGCTTCCAGCGATTGCGGGTGGTACCCACCGGGAGCGTCGTCTCGTAGGAGATCAGCGTGCCTTTGCTGAGGTGCTCGGAGAAGCTGTGCGTCGCGGATTCCATCCAGCCGAAATCCGGTTGCCAGCTGGCGTCGTTCACGAACAACGGCACCACGATCACGATCGCGTCACTGCCCGGGATGGCATCGGAGTAGTCGGTGGTGGCCCGAAGGGTTCCGTTGCCGACTGTCTCGGCGATCTTCTCCGCGAGATGCGCTTCCCCAGGGAAGGGTTCCTGGGAGGCATTGATGGTGTCGACGACGGGCTGCTGTACGTCGACACCGACGACCTCGTGCCCCTTGGACGCGAACTGCACAGCCAGCGGGAGTCCGATCTTTCCCATGGCAATGACGCTGATTTTCATGATGTCCTTCCGTGGCCCGGTACCGGCTGGCCTGTTGCAGAATTCTAATCAGTACGTGAGCACACCGCCCACCAGCCACTGAGCTGCGGGACCGGTACGGTGCAGGTGTAGATTCAGTCGATGCTGACGAACTGGTTCGTCCGCGCCGACTCGATCATCGCCTCGCAGACCTGGACCACCGCAGCCCCCTGCTCAAGGGTGACGATGTTGACATCGTCCTTACCGAGAACGGCATCGCGGAACTGCTCGTGCTCGGTGCGCAGTGGCTCCGGCTTGGCGATCGCGAACCGGGTGACATCTCCTTCACTGACACCGCGGAACCGAGCGACATCGTCCCAGGTGGTCTCGATCTGGCCATTTCCGTAGAAGGTGATGTCTGCTGTCAAGGTGTCCGCGACGAACATTCCCTTCTCACCTGTGACGATGGTGAGTCGTTCCTTCTTCGGGCTGAGCCAGTTGACCAGGTGGCTGCTCATCAGGCCTCCGGACAGCTGGCAGGTTGCCGCAACCATGTCCTCGTACTCGCGCCCCGACTTGAACATGCAGCGTGCGGCCACGAGTTCGTACTTGCGCTGTGTCACCCAGGCTGTGAGATCGATGTCGTGACTCCCGAGATCCTTCACGACGCCGACATCGGCGATGCGGTTGGGGAAGGGGCCCTGCCGACGTGTTGCAACCTGGTAGGGGTCGCCCAAATCACCGTTCTCCAGCCGCTGACGCAGACTCTGCAACGCAGGATTGTAGCGCTCGATGTGGCCCACCGCACCCACCAAGCGACTGGCGCCGAACGCTTCAGCCAGCTTCTTGGCGCCTCCGGTGTCCTTGGCGAGCGGCTTCTCGATGAGTGCGTGCACACCGGCGGAAGCCAGGGCGAGCCCGATCTCCTCGTGGTACTGGGTCGGAGCGGCGACGACGCAGTAGTCGATACCCGCATCGATCAGCGCCTCCACGTTCGGCAGCACCTGCAGGTCCCCGGCCAGGCCGTTCGGATCACCGGCGGCGTCAGCAACAGCCACCAAATCCACACCGGCAAGCGCGCGCAGGTTCCGGGCGTGGTTGCGGCCCATCATGCCCAGACCGATCAGACCAGCTCGCAGGTTCGCCATCACGCACCAGCCTTTGCCACCGCGTTGACTGCTGACACGATGCGATCCAGATCGGCTTCGCTGACAGAAGGGTGGACCGGCAAGGACAGCACCTCTGCGGCCGCCTTCTCGGTCTGGTCCAGGTGCTCCCCGCTCTTGAAGGTCTCCAGTCGATGGTTGGGTATCGGGTAATAGACGCCGCAACCAACCTGGTACTCGTTGCGAAGTGCCTCCACCATCGCGTCTCGACCCTCGTGAACCCGGATCGTGTACTGGTGGTAGACGTGGGTCGCTTCCGGAGCAACCTTTGGCACGACGACACCCCGGAGGTTCTCGCTCAGGAACGCGGCGTTGCGCTGACGCGTCGCTGTCCAGGCCATCACCTTGCGGAGCTGCACTCGGCCGATGGCTGCGTGGATGTCAGTCATCCGGTTGTTCAGTCCCACCACCTCGTTGGCGTACTGCTTCTCCATTCCCTGATTCCGCAACAGCCGCACCTGCCGGGCGATGACGTCGGTGGCGCAGGACACCTTCCCTCCCTCGCCGCAGGTCATGTTCTTGGTGGGATAGAGGGAGAACATTCCGAAAGCGCCGAACGTCCCGACCGGTGCGCCGTTCCACGAGGCCGAATGTGCCTGCGCTGCGTCCTCGAAGAGCAGCAGTCCGTGCTTGTCCGCCAGCGCGCGGAACGCCTCGACATTGAACGGGTGCCCATAGAGGTGCACCGGCATGATGCCCTTGGTGCGCTCGGTGATCTTGGCCTCGGCATCAGCCGGGTCCATGCAGTAGTAGTCCGGTTCGATGTCAACGAACACCGGGGTCGCTCCCGTGATGGCGACCGAGTTGGCGGTGGCCGCGAAGGTGAAGGACGGAACGAGCACCTCGTCGCCGGGGCCGACACCGCACGCCAGCAGACCCAGGTGCAGCCCCGAAGTACCGGAGTTGACCGCCACGCAGGTGCGCCCTGCGGTCATCACCTCTGCGAACTCCTTCTCGAAAGCGGCGACTTCTGGTCCCTGCGCGATCATCCCGCTGGCCAGAACCCGATCGACTTCGGCTCGTTCGTCGTCACCGATGATGGGCTTGGCCGCCGGAATCATGGACTGAGTCATCCGTTGTCCTCCACAAGGGTGAGTGTGTTGTTGTTCTCGATGAATTGGTCACCCGTCCTGGGATCGTTCCAGCGACCCTCCCCCGAGGACTCCAGCGGGAATCCCGAGCGCCCCACCCACTTGATCCGTCGGGCGGGAACTCCCGCCACCAGCGCATAGTCAGGGACGTCCTTGGTGACGACGGCACCAGCAGCGACCGTTGCCCAACGGCCGATGGTCACCGGAGCCACGCAAACAGCCCGGGCGCCGACGGACGCTCCCTGCTTCAAGGTCACCCCCACTGGCTCCCAGTCGTGGGCGCTCTTCAGGCTGCCGTCCGGATTGATCGCACGCGGGAAGGTGTCATTGGTGAGGACCGCTGCCGGTCCGATGAAGACGCCATCCTCAAGGTAGGACGGCTCGTAGACCAACGCATAGTTCTGAATCTTGCAGTTGTCGCCCACGTGAACACCTGGGCCGATGTAGGCACCACGACCGACTACCACGTTCTTCCCGACTTCGGCTCCTCCGCGCACCTGCGCCAAGTGCCACACCGAGGAATCATCACCGATGACCACTCCATCGTCCAAGTCTGCGCTCGGCAGGATGCGTGCCTTGTTCACTGCGCCTCCAAATAGGTCACGTGATCCATTTCCCCAAGTAGTCTACCGGTGCAGTGCGTCGCACGTGGGCGTGAGCCCGGTGATTGTCGCCCAATCAGCGTGAGCTGTCGACAACTTGTGGCGCCGATGCCAATTCCTCGTGCGGCCGACGAACTTCGCGCCCCACAAACAAATATCCGCAGCAGAATACGGGTGACGGACCGCCGTTTATCATGAGACCAGACATCGGACGGGAGCAGCGGGTGCGCGTGCTGGAACGACTGAGATCGGCGGAGTTCTTCCGCAGCGTCTCCGTCTTGGTCAGCGGGAACGTGATCGCGCAAATGGCCACCCCGGCGATGATGTGGGCGATCACCAGGTTCTACAGCACTGAAGAGCTGGGCATCTACGGGCTGTTCATGAGCGTCGTCAACGGCCTCTTCACGATCGCTGCGCTGCGCTACGACCTGACCGTGATGCTGCCCGAGAGCGACGACCAGGCTGCGATGCTGGTCCGCGTTGCCCAACGCAGCAGCATCGCTGTCGCGCTGCTGGCCACGGCAGGGCTGATGATCTTCGGCAATCAGTTGGCGACTGCTCTCAATGCGCCGAAACTGGTCCCCTTGCTGTGGCTGGCGGGCGTGGTATCGCTGTTCTATTCGCAGGTCAGCACACTGAACTACTGGCTGAACCGCAAGAAACGCTACGGCCAGATGAGTCGCAACAAGATCTTGCAGGGTGTGACGACACCCGTCGCGCAAACTGCCCTCGGCCCCACCGGGTTGGGCAGCGTCGGCCTCGTGGCCGGCAACGCGCTCGCCCAGCTGCTCGCGTGGCTGCGTCTGGTCAAGCTCACCTCCGCAGACCTGAAGTCGGCGAAACGCGAGGGCATCAGCGCCCTCCACCTGATGCGTCGCTACCGGGCGATGCCGTTGATGAATCTCCCGTCCGCCATCGCCGACACGATCCGCGTCAACGGCATCAACGTGATGATCTCGGCTCTGTACTCAGTGGCGACACTTGGCCAGTTCACGATCGCCTGGATGCTGCTGCAGGCACCGTCGGCGATGATCAACCGGGCCATCACGCAGGTCTTCTTCCAACGACTGGCGACCACCCGGCGCGGCGCCATGCTGAGGGAGGTCATCGCTTCGGTGGCACGCTCGGCGGCGATCGGCATCGTTCCGTTCATGCTGATCCACCTCTTTGCTGAACCGGTGGTCGATTGGTACACCGGAGGATGGCGGCTGGCCGGGCAGATCGCTGCTGCCCTGGCCCCATGGCTCTTCGTCCAGTTCATCACGTCGCCGATCTCCAACGTCTTCATCGTCACCGGCCACCAATTCTGGCTGATGGCCTTCTCGATCGTCTTCGCCGCCGTACCTCTCGGTCTGCTGGGTTGGTACCAGGCAGACATCCTGCCGATGATCGCAGTGCTCAGCTGGACCATGGCTGGCATGCTACTGCTGTTCATCGGACTGGCGGCCGCTGCCGCGTGGCGATTCGACCACGCCGACGCGAACACGTCGGAGCAAGGAGTCTCGCGTGCTTGAGTTGTCGACCCGCCGGCGCTCGCAGCTGGTGCCCGCATTGTTGGCGGTGCTGCCGGTGCTGGCCACCTTGTCGCTGTACCTTCCAGCAGGCCTGCTGTCGCCGTTCCGGATGGTGTTGGCTCTGGCGATGCTGGCCACTGGCTGGTTGCTGTGGCAGGCCCGCGGAGCCGGAGCCGCTCTGTCGTCGGTGCTGCCGCTGAGGCCGGTGGGCTGGTGGCTACTGGCAAACACTGCCTGCTTCGCCATCTTCGGCGCGCTGGGAATGATGCGCTATGCCGGTCGAACCCAACCTGCCGAGCTCGTCTATGTGGCCATCATCCTGGCGTGTTGCTTCGTGGCGCTGCAGGTGCACACACTGCAACATCTGCGCTGGCTGCTCCGCGGATGGCTCGTAGCCGGACTGCTCGCCGCCGTCCCCGCCGCCTACGAGGTTCTCACCGCAAAGCACCTGCCGCGATACCCCGGCGGACAGTACTGGCCACCCATTCGACCGGGTTGGAACATCATCGCCTCGTTCTTCAACAATCCCAACCTCTACGCCTACCTGCTGGGCGTGATCCTGCTGTTGTCCCCGCTGGGCCTCGCGCTGGAGAGATCCCGTGGTTGGCGACTGACCTGGGTGCTTGCAGCGGTCTCCGGTGGGTACTTCCTGCTGCGCACCGAGGGACGGATCGCGTTGCTGGCGGTGGCCGCCGGCATGGTCTTGTGGGCCTGGCGGGAACGGCTGACCCGATGGCTGGCGCTGGCGGGCGTCGTCTTGACTGGCGCGCTGATCGTGATCGGGGTCGCCCCGGTGCGTGATCTGGCATTGCAGATCCTTCGTGCGTTCACCGACATGTCCCATCCGGGGCGCTCCGGTTGGATCCGGTTGCAGTTGGCCCGTTCAGGTTGGCGCATGCTCGAGGATTCCGATTTCCTCGGTGCCGGGCCGGGGTCCTTCGAGGTCTGGACCGGTTCG
>JAGXHS010000127.1 GCA_024636075.1 Propionibacteriaceae bacterium | reverse complement strand
CGAGGAACAGCAGCACCAGCGCACGTCCGTCCCGCCCCCGGTCCCAGGCCTCAGGCTCGGGCGGTCCGTTCATCCCCGTGTCTGCCGGTGCGTCTGTCACGGCTCCCCCGTCCTGCGCGTTGCCGAGCGGACGCTATCCAACGACCCGCCGTCGATAGTGTCTCGGCAGCCGCGACCTGGGATCACGCTGGAATCCGCGACGTCAGTGGACGCACGCACGGGCCTACTTCCTGCTGCCCGTGATCGGCGTCTTGAGGCATTTCTCATGGCCGGCTTGCTGATCGGAGCGGTCGCCCTGCGAGCGCCGGGGCTCGATCCCTCGAGTCTGTGGCTGGACGACACCTGGGTCGCCCTGGTGCACAAGGTCGACGAACTGCCGGTCGTGCTGCGCATGGGAGTGACCGCCCCGGGCTTCTCCCTACTGCTCAAGGCCCTCTTCTCGATCTTCGGGTTCAGCCACTTCGCCGCGCAGGCCATCCCGTTCCTGGCCGGGGTCGCCGCCCCTCCCCTGGTCTACCTGATCGCCCGTCGCTGGGGTGCCGGGCGCTGGGCGGCGACGCTCGGCGCGGCGCTCTTGCTGCTCGCTCCGGTCCACGTGACGTACTCGACCAACGTCAAGCAGTTCACAGTGGACGTCATCCTCGGACTGGCGCTTCTCCACCTGTCCTGGAGGACCTTCGACGCCCCGGATCAGGATCGTCTCCGCCGCCTTGCTCTGATTGCGGCCGTGGCGACGCTGTTCTCTGCCTCGGTCGGGCCGGTCGCGGCGGTCGCCGTCGCCGTTCCCGCCCTCCCACGCCTCCTCGACCGCCAGTGGCGATCCGCACTCTGGCCTGGCGCATACGGGCTGTACGCCCTCACCTGGGCGCTGGTCCTGCGATCACGATTGCCAACGTCCTTGGGCACCTACTGGGAACGAACCACATCGTCGGGGATCACCGATCCATTCCGTGCCCTTGGCCGCTTCGCGAGCGAGTTCGGCGGTGGTCCGTGGGTCGGCGGCGCCGTCCTCGTGGTGCTCGGCGCCGCGGTGCTCGTCCTGTCTGTGCGCGAACGGCTGCTGCTCGTCGGACCGGTCCTGGTTGCTGCGCTCGCGTCCTTCGTCGGGATCCCCCTCGGAACCGGCAGGACTGACATGTACCTCTACGGGGGTATGGCGATCGCCGTTGCGCTGGTGGTCGATCGCCTGGTCCCACGCCCTGTGCCGCAGGCGGTCGTCCTGGCAGCTGTCGTAGCTGCGTTGGCCGTCCCACTCCCCCGTCCCGGGTACGCCGACCCGGAGGCCGGCATGACCGAAGACGTTCGTCCGCTGGTCCACCTGGCAACAACGGAACTCGGCCCCGACGACGAGCTGATCACCGTCGGCAGCCGGTTCGCGGTCGCGCTCTACGGACCATGGACGGTTTCGATCCACGAAGCGCCGAACAGCACCACCGGTTGGCTGCCAGCGATCGAGGACGACCGGATCCTCCCGACCGCGGGCTGGCCACATACCCCGGCCGACCTGCGCGCGACCTTCCCCGAGCCGACCGCGGATCGAGTCCAAGTCTTGGTCTCGCACTTCGATCGATCATTGGCCTCAGCAGCGTTTCAGGTGATGATCGAAGCCGGCTACGTGCAGACGGAGCAACGCGCTCGAACGGGCGCCTGGTGGGCGCAGTTCGAACGAGACGGGCTGGCGGCAAGGCTCGATCCCGACGCGCAGGCGGGCGCCCGGGAGATGCGGAAGCGAACGGACTATCACGCCCCATGATCCACCCTCCGTTCGATGGAGGTGGTGTTCCCCGAGGTTGCATGAACTTCCCCACGGCGGCAAGAGTCCAAGCCCCAAAGACGCGTTCCTCCTTCGGTACCCAGCACAGGCACCATCGGGGGTCTTCCCCTCGGTAGTGGGTGACGCGGTCGCGGATGCTTGGTGAAGACACGTATGGCCCCGATGCTCGGGGTGCCTAACCATCCGAGCGACCGAGGCCATACGCGTGAACGACACTACCCCTGTCCAGGGGTGGAGCGAGCTGTTGCTTGCTCTGCCCGAGTTCCTGCTGATCGATGCGCATGTCAACGGCGATGATGAGCTCGTCGCTGATGTGGAGCTGTCCCGCGACGTCCAGGCGTGTCCGCGCTGCGGGGTGATCGAGCTGCACCAGATCCATGATTGGCGACGTCACACGATCCGTCACCTCCCGGTTGCTGGTCGTGCCTGCCGGGTGCGGTGGCGCAAGCGGCTGCTGGCCTGCATGGAGGGCTGTGGGACCTTCGTGGAGCGGGTCGCGTCGATCGCGCCGGGGGCGGTGTGGTCGCGTGCCGCGACACGGGCGGCGGTGGCGACGTCGGCGGACAACATCCCGATCAACACGATCCGTCGGGAGTTCGGGGTCGGGTGGAACACCGTGATGCGGGCGGTCACTGCGGCGGCCGAGCTGGTCGCGCAGGTCCGCCCGACACGGGTCGGGATCGACGAGACCGTGATGACCACCGGCCGGCTGACCACACGCCGTCGACAGTTCCTCACCGCGCTGGTGTGCCTGGACACCAGCCTGGTCGTTGCGGTCTCCCAAGGCCGCGACACCGGCTCTGCGAAGCGTCTGCTGGCTGATCACGCTCCCGATGCGAAGGTCGTCGCTTGCGATCTGTTCTCCGGGTTCAAGTCGGCCGCCGACACGCTCGAGGACGCCATCGTGGTGGCAGACGTGTTCCACCTCGTGCGGCTCGGGCTGACTGCCCTGGACGAGGTCCGACGACGCCGCCAGTAGCAGATCCACGGCCACCGCGGCCACAAGCACGATCCGCTGTTCCGGCTACGCCGGGTGCTGCGCGTCGGCCAGGAACGGCTCGACCCCGGGACCATCGACAAGATCTTCGAACGGCTCCGCGACGCCGACACCGACGACGAGGTCGCTGCTGCCTGGGTCGCGCTCGATCTGCTCCGACGGATGTATCAGGCGCCCGATCGGGACACCGCCCACCGCCGGCTGGTGACCTTCTACGAGTGGGCCGTCACCGTCGAGGTGCCGGAGGTCACCCGCATGGCCACCACCATCGACACCTGGCAGGACGAGGTCCTCGCGTTCTTCGACACCCGCGCCTCGAACGCGCCTACCGAGTCCACCAACGTCAAGATCAAGTCCATCCGCCGAGCAGCCCGCGGGTTCCGCAACTGCAGCAACTACCGGGCCCGCATCCTCCTGCACGCAGGCCAGCCACGTAGGCTCCCGACCACCACGAGGATCAGGCCCTACAACCTCACCACCGCACCCTGACCCACCTCAGTGGGGAAGACCCACCATCGGCGGGTCGCGAGCGTGTATCCGACGAAAACCTCTTCGCAAGCATCACGGCTGTACGCTGTCAATCCGCAGGGTGCAGGGGAGAGGCATGCGGGTAGCGCACTTCGGGACCTTCGATGTCGCGAATTATGGTGACACACTTTTCCCGATAGTCGCACAACGACGTCTCGCCGGCCTTGCGCTCGTCCACGTTTCCCCGGTCGGCAGGGCGTCGCCGTATAGCGACGCCCTACGCACAATCAGATGCACCGAAGCCGAGACTCAGCAATTCGATGGTGTCATCATTGGTGGTGGCAATATTGTGCACAATTCCCGGACTACCTTGTCCGATTACCGGACTGTCGCCCGCACCGCATATCCAGCACTCTGGCTGGGCGCTACTGCGCTGGCACAACGACAAGGGTGCCCTCTCGTAGTGAACGCACCAACGGTCAGCAAGCTAGGCATGGCTGATCGCAGGCTCCTGGCCACGACGGTTCGCGCGGCGAATTACACGGCGGTCCGGGACGCCAGCAGCTGGGAACTTCTTGGACGAGATGCCTCCAATCTCCTGCTCGAGCAACCGGTTGGGCCGCTTGAGCGCACCAGCGAGTCAAGCTCCGCGCTGGGCGTGCCCTCGACGACACCATCATCGATGTCAGCCTGGGCAGCCCACCGCTTCAGCGTCGACGCGGCGGAGATCCCGAAGTCGGCCGCGCTCTGCTCCTACGACGCGCCACGACTGTCCGCAGCAGCATGAACCGAACCCCGGGTGGATCACCCCCTCAACTTCGGAAGTGCCGGCAAGCCCTGACATCGATACCACGCCGACACTGAAAGACCTGCCAAATCCCCTTCTGAGCGAAACTCGGCTCCTCGTAAGCCGTCCACAATTCCGCAGGCTGCAAGCACGGGCTAGAGTGTCGCGATGAGCTACTTCTACTAGTAGGTATGCAGCCCAATACCAGTGCTCTTCGCTTCGCTCGAAGATAAGTATCGTCGGAAGGAGAGAAGATGCGGACGTCCATAGTGGTCGCAACCTATAACGGTGGCCAATGGCTGCAAGAGCAACTTCGTTCCTTTGAGACGCAGACGCGGCTACCTGACGAGGTTATTCTCAGCGACGATGGCTCCTCGGACAATACGCTGGACATCGCGGGAGAATTCGCGCGACTTGCACCTTTCGACGTCACAGTCGTAAGGCGCAACAAACCGATTGGCTATTCTGCCAACTTTGAATACGCATCGCATCTAGCTTCCGGAGACATCGTACTTTTTAGCGACCAAGATGATGTCTGGTTTGAGACAAAGATTGAAACTCTATTGCGTGCCTTTGAGTCAATCAACGCCTCGCTAATCACGCATGATCAAGTAGTTGTAGATGAAAACCTAGCAGCGCAACCTGAATCGATGCTCTCCCGCTTTGCGCTAGCGCACCTGGACTCGAGCTTGTACCGAAAGGCTTGCGCTACAGCTATCCACCGTAGCTTACTGCAAACATGCCTACCTGTGCCCGATGGATATGCCATTGATACATGGCTACATGATGTCGCGAATGCCGCAGGTATCCGTCATATTGTGCGCGAAACTCTGATGGCGTACCGTATCCATGGAGCGAACACGTCGTCATTCTTTCTAAATAGGTTGGCGCCGCCGCAACAACAGGCCACCGTTGCGTCCCTCCTACAAAAGGCACACCGCCGGATTGCGACTTATCTATCTCCCCTTGACAGAATCGAGGGAAGGGCATTGATTTCCGAAAACATCGCTGATACTGCTAAGAACTATTTGCTCTCCCATCAGGCGCAGTACGGTGACGCATATCTCAATCGGATTGACATGCTTGAGGCAAAGGCAAGGCGTCTTCGCCGAAGGGCTCGCAGACGTCGAAGGTCAATGCTCTGGCGCCTTGTTTATCGCTGGAAGCACTAATCTGGCTCTTCGGATTTGAGCGGGCTCATGGGGTGACGGTGGGGAGCTTGGTCCGGTCGGGCTTGCCGGCGTAGAGCAGCACCCTGATCCTCCAGTGCACGAAGTTCCGGAGGCCGAACGCGACGTGCTTGATCCTCTTGGCGAGCCGTTGAGGCTCATCTGGAGCCCGGGTCGGTGACGGGCCGCTGACCTGCGCGTTCGCGTCAGCGACATGTCGCCGACGAGCGGGTCGAGCACAGGCATCGACCGTCGCCGGCTTCACCGTGCGGCAGCGACCGGAAGAAGCTCGTCTCGCCCAGGATGGAAGCCACGCCCCTCCACGCGGGCGGCGCCCTGGTCGGTGGCCCCGCGCACCCCACCGGGCGGCTGAGGCCGTCGAGGAGCGCCAGGCGTCGCCCGTGGGCTCACACGGCGCGCCGGACACCCGTCAGGTCGCTGCCGCGCCGCCGCCCGATCTCAACGTGCACGACCGCCGCGTCAGCGGCACGGGCAGCTGTCGCGGGCACCTCGCCGCCGCGGTCGGGCCCTGCCGGGCGGACGTGGGCTACGTCAGCTACACGCCCCAGATAACGCGTCGCTGACGGGCTCAGGCCGCCCCGTCAGCGACGTCAACGACACCCAGATCCGGGCTCCAGATAATCGCGGACTCGGTGGGGGCGTTCGAGGCGCGGGTGTCGAAGAACGCGAGGATCTCGTCCTGCCAGGTGTCGATGGTCGTGGCCAAGCGGGTGATCACCGGCACGTCGACGGTAACGGCCCACTCGTAGAACGCGACGAGTCGCCGGTGGGCGGTGTCGCGGTCGGGTGCCTGATACATCCTTCGCAGCAGGTCCACGGCGACCCAGGCGGCGGCGACCTCGTCGTCGGTGTCGGCGTCGCGGAACCGGTTGAAGATCTTGGCGATGGTCGCTTCATCGAGGCGTTCTTGGCCGACCCGTAGGACCCGGCGTAGCCGGAACAGCGGATCGTCCTTGTGGCCACGGTGCCCGTGGATCTGCTGCTGGCGGCGTCGTCGGACCTCGTCCAACGCGGTTAGCCCGAGCCGGACCAGGTGAAAGACGTCGGCGACGACCACAGCGTCCTCAAGGGTGTCGGCAGCGGACTTGAACCCGGAGAACAGATCGCACGCCACCCTCACCAGATCGCAGCCTGACCCACCTCAGTGGGAAAGACCCCTGAAGTGACGCGAAGATGGCCAAGAAACACATGCCAAGTTCTTCCTCGCCTCGCGTCCGCATCCAGGCACTCTGAGCAGCAACACAATTCTGCGTCAGTCCGGCACAATGGCCTTTTCATAGACCTGAAAGTACTGCCTTGCAATAGCCTCAGAATCCCAGAGCATCTCAGCTCGACTTCGGGCGGTGAGCCCAAACTCTCCTAGGCGCCTCTCTTCCCGCAATACAAATTCGATTCCATATGCCAGTTCCTCAGTGTCGTACATCGACGCGAGGTAGCCAGTCTTCCCATGCGCTACCACATCAGTCAGCCCAGATGTCTGGAATGCAACCACGGGCGTACCGCAGGCCTGGGCTTCGCTGGCTGTCTGACCGAATCCCTCGATGCGCGAGGGGACAATCATCACATCGGCGGCGCTATATGCCAGGGCCAGAGAAACATCATCGTGCAGGATTCCTAGGGGGTGCACAGTGTATGGGAGGTGGGTCAATTCATCAGAGCCCTTCTGCCCAAAGACCGCCAGGTGAAACTCCGGAGCAGTTTCGGAGAGAACCGCAAGTGCTTCCTTCAATAGATCCCAGCCTTTGATCGGCTGTGAAGTGCCACCCACAGCACCAAAAAGGACTAGTGGCACATCCTGTGGAAGGTTCAATAACTCTCGAGACAATACTGGATCACGAGGTCGAAAGCGTTGGAGATCAAGTGGGTTCGGGATTGCCGTCACCGGCCACTCGCCTAGCAATTCGCTATGCCGGACGCAGTCGCGGAGCCAGGTAGTCGGTGTGATGATTTGAACGGGCCGAGTCCATGATCGCCGCTTACGCAACCAGACCCACCGATCGACGTCGAGACCTGCGTGTCTTGACTTTGGGCTACATCGTTCATAACCCGTCACGTAGCGAGGAGGATCTCCGGCTTCAGAATAATGTTCGGCGCCACAGAATGGCCACATATCTGGGAGTCGCCAAACGACCGGTCGCTCACGCAGCAAAGTGCCAACTTGCTCGATGGATAGGTAGCCCCCTGCGATCCAATGCAGGTTGATCACATCAGCATCTGAGTGACGGAGCAACTGTCCTGCACCTCCGGGCAGCAAGGCGGGACTGTGGAGGATTGGATTCTCGGAGTTCTGGAGTCTCATCACGCGACGCTCGATCAGCGACTTCGCATGGCGAATCTCGCCTCGACCCGGAACCTGGAATACCCCCGCTTCCTCATCAGCGGCATCGACCACCAGCATGGAGGAGTCCACCCCCGCCCCCCGGAGTGCCTGATGCACGCGGAAGGCTGCCCGTGCTGCGCCTCCCGCGGTAGCGGAGTAGCTTCCATGCAACACCTTCACTGGAGCGCTCTAGGGAATCGCCGCCGCCCCGCTTCCCCACTCGAGGTTTCCGGCAGATCTGCCTCCCCATCCGTGATGCTGCGCTCGGCGAGCACCATCTCGATGCCGTCACTGAGTGGGATTGCGGCGGACCATCCCAGCTCTTGCATTCGCGACACGTCCAGCAATTTCCGTGGCGCGCCGTCCGGCATCGACGGATCGAACCAGAACTCGCCTTCCCAGCCCACTACCTCGGCGACCAGCCGGGCGAGTTCGGCGATGCTGATGTCCTCACCGGTACCGATGTTGAGGTGCTGTTCGTCGGAGTAGTGCTCGATG
The DNA here is from genome assembly GCA_024636075.1 of Propionibacteriaceae bacterium. GTDB lineage: Bacteria > Actinomycetota > Actinomycetes > Propionibacteriales > Propionibacteriaceae > JAGXHS01. The sequence goes on along the minus strand of JAGXHS010000127.1, from coordinate 6,341 downwards.
GCATAGACCGTGGCATCAGCCAGGTCGTCGACGTGCAGGAACTCACGCCGAGGACGACCACTCCCCCACACCTCGATGTAGCGGCGTTCTTCGCGTGCGGCTTCGACAACCTTGCGAAGAAGCGCCGGTAGGACGTGGGCCGTCTCCAGATCGAAGTTGTCGCCAGGCCCGTAGAGGTTGGTAGGCATCAGGCTGATCGCATCCAATCCGAACTGACGCCGATACATCTTGGCTAGCTCAAGGGCAGCGATCTTCGCAACTGAGTACCCCTCGTTGGTGGGCTCGAGCGGTCCCGTGAGCAGTGCCTCCTCAGGGATCGGTTGGGGTGCCTCCCGGGGATAGATGCAGGAAGAGCCCAGGATCACGACCTTGGACACCCCGGCGAGCCGGCATGCCTCGATCGCATTGGCAGCGATCATCAGGTTGTCGTAGAGGAACGAACCCTGCGCGTTGCGGTTCGCCTGGATACCTCCGACACGCGCTGCGGCGATGATGGCCAGGTCAGGCCGCTGGTCCTGCACGAACGCGTGTGTGGGCGCCTGTTGTCTGAGATCGAGCTCTGCGGACGTCGCCGTGATGATCTCGCCCACGTCGGTCGACGCGAGCCGCCTGAGCAGCGCAGAGCCCACCATGCCGGTGTGGCCCGCCACCCAAACTCGGGCTCCCTTGAGATCGAACACTCGCTCAGGCATCCTGAACCTGACCCGCCTCAGGGAAACGCTGAGCCACACGTGCGCGGGCTGCGGCCAGCGTCATGCCGGCCTCCTGTAGGTCGGCATCGACCATCTCGTCGATCAGCTCGCCAAAGGTGGTCCGTGGTTTCCAGTCCAGCTCCGCGAACACGCGCGACGGGTCGGAGCGCAACTGGTCGACCTCAGTCGGACGGAAGTAGGCCGGATCCACCTCGACGAACCGCTGCCAGTCGAGGCCGACCCGACCGAACGCGTGCTCGCAGAGTTCACGGATCGAGTGGGCTTCGCCCGTCCCGACCACGAAGTCGCGAGGCTCTTCTCGCTGCAGCATCAGCCACATCGCCTCGACGTAGTCACGCGCGTGCCCCCAGTCGCGAACCGCGTCCAGGTTGCCGAGGTACAGCCGATCCTGCTCGCCGGCAACGATCGCTGCGACCGCACGGGTGACCTTGCGGGTGACGAAAGTCTCACCACGTCGCGGAGATTCATGGTTGAACAGGATGCCGGTGACGGCATAGAGCCCGTACGCCTCGCGGTAGTTGCGAACCAGGTGATAGGCGTAGACCTTCGCCGCGGCATACGGGGAACGAGGCTGTAGTGCGGTGTCCTCGTTCTGTGGAGGTGGGGAGTTACCGAACATCTCGCTCGTGCCGGCCTGGTAGAGCCGACAGGGCACTTCCGCTTCCCGGATCGCCTCGAGGAGTCGAACGACCCCGATGCCGTCCACGTCGCCGGTGTACTCCGGTTGATTGAAGGACACCGCCACATGCGACTGGGCGGCGAGGTTGTAGATCTCGTCGGGTCGGATCGAACGGATGAGTCGGGCCAAAGCCGACCCGTCCGTCATGTCGCCGTGGTGTAGGTGGAGTCGGACGTCCTTCTCGTGGGGATCCTGATAGAGGTGGTCGATCCGCGCCGTGTTGAAGCTGGAAGCACGGCGGATCAGTCCGTGGACCTGGTAACCCTTCTCGAGCAGCAGCTCGGCCAGGTAGGACCCGTCCTGGCCCGTGATGCCCGTGATCAGCGCGACCCGTTCCAACTCACCGCCCTCTGAAGACCAACGGGCATCACCGTAGCCGGCGTGCTCGCGCAGCCGGGAGTGCTGGCGCGGTTGCCTTGCGAGTCTGCGAGGACTGTCGATGTCCGTCGCCGCTGCTAGCGGATGCGGATGACGGTGATCAACCGGACCCACGCCTCGATGAAGGAGGCCTTGAGATGCGCTAGCCGCGACTCGGCGACGCGGCGTACCCAGGCTCCCCGACTCTCGGGTGCCATGTGACGTTCCGGCGGCGCAGGGGGCCTGGGCGAGTCGACAGCGATGCTCTCCCTGCCCCCACTCGGAGCCAACCGGTCGTGAACCCTATTCGACGCATCCAGAATCTCGTCCACAGCTCGCTCGGGTGAGTACCACCAGCGGATCTCGTCGAGCCGTTGCCCGATGGCATCACGCAGTGGGGGTAACAGTGCTGGTGCCCGAAGCAGGATCTCCACGGCTTCTCGAACGCCGGTGTAGGCAGGGGCACCGGGCACCCAACGGTCCATCTCCTGAGCCGGAAAGGATCCGTTGGGCGCGATGACAGGTGTCCCTGTCACCAGCGCATCCGCAGCCTTACCGCTCGACTGGGTCGTGTAGCTGCCTCGCTGAGGCAGCCAGATGACGTCTGCCTGAGTCAACACGCTGGCGTAGCTGTCGCCGGACAGCCCGTCGGGGTCGAATCGGACCCCGAGACTACGGAGGCGTGCCATGCGACGCGCCCGTGACCGCCTTCGCCAATTGGAGTCATAGCCACCGCCAAACACGTGCCAGTCGAACCGCTGCCCGGGTGCGCCATACCGATCGCACAACTCGACGACGCAGGCCACCTCATAGACCAACTGACGTGTGACTTGGCGGCCCGCGATGGGAATGACGACCCGACACGGGCCTTGGGACGGGTGGTGTGGCTCCGCACTGCGGACGTCCAGCACACTGTAGAGGGGCCAGGTCATGACGTTCTGCAGGCCCAAGGTGCGAGCAAGAACCGCACGACGGGCCGTGTCTGCGTAGACGAGGACGTTGGCTGGCGCGTCACCGTGGATGGAGTCCGATGGGGATTGCTCGGCTGCTGGCCTCTCAATCCGTTGGAGATGAAGGCCGCGCTGGCTACTCCGCTCGCTCAGATGGGGTACCGCCAGGTTCGCATCCTTGCCGAAGAGATTGACGACGAATACCACTTCGGGATGTAGTTGCGCCAAGTGCGCTGCGAACCGCAAGGTATCCAGGTCGCCCTCGTAGAAGAGAACAGTGACGCGCTCCTGGTCATAGTTCGAGAGGTGCTTCCGAAATCCATCGACCCAGGCAGTCCCCCCGCCGAGCGTCACCAGACCTGGGATATCGGCATCGGTCTCGAATGGCACGATGACGGCAGACGCTATCCCCCGACGTTGAGCAGCTTCGGTCAGCGCCCTTTGATAGCTCACTTCGTGACCGAAGAACCCTCTTCGACTCTGTTTCGGTAGGTGCAGAGCAACGCTCAACAGGACGGGGCCAACGTCGTCAGCCATGTTCATCCCCTGGTCAGTTGGCATTGGTGGAGCTTCGCGGTTCGTGGACCGACGGCTTCCCGATGGGGATACCGGCCCGTCCCCGACGCTACGGGATTCGGGACCTGACGGGACCATATCCACGTTGCGGCGCCGGAAACCCCGAGACGTCCAACATGGGTCCGACTTCGGCTAGCGAGCGATCGGTCGGACAGCAAGGCGACCCAGGGGATGACTCGCCCTCGGACCGTGATCGCTTTCCATCCGGGGCCCGGCACGTGCTATGCCGGACAGACCCATTGCGGGCAGACCCTCCCAACGTGGATCGTCAAGGGCAGAAGCAGCGAGCTTGGACGCTACCCACCAGATGTCCGGCGCAACGAGAAGCCCTCGCCAGCCAGGCGTGCCGCCATCGGACTCCAAGAAGCACGCTCGGACTACCCACGATGACGAGAGCCCACCTGGCGAGTCCACGAAGCGCTTCCCGCTGGGCGCCTTGACCACGGAAACGTTTGTAGATGCTGGGGCGGATCTTGGCCCACCGGTACTGCCGCCGTAGATCCGAGCGCAGAGTGTCGCCTGGCCGATAGTTCACGATCGCCTGCGAAGCTCCCTCCAGCGTGTAGCCCTCGACCTGCAGTCGGATGGAGAACTCCAAGTCCTCGACGTAGAAGACCGTTTCGTCGAAGCCGCCCAGTTCGAAGAACACCTCGCGGCGAACCCCAAGATTGCTGGACAGCGCCCTTCGGAACCCGAGGGCTCGGTCGACGCCGCCCTGCAACCGCTCTCGCCGTCCGTGTAGGCCGCTGGGTGAGCCAACGGCCCCATCTTCGAGGAGGCCGCCCACAGCGTCAGCCCGATCGAGAGCCGCCGAGAGATGCTCGACCCAGCCCGATCGCACGACGTCGTCAGCGTCGCAGAACAGCAGGTGGTCCCCCCCCGCTGCTGCTGCTCCGACGTTGCGGGCGTACGAGGCACCCGGCCGCTCACCAGCGTCGACGACCCGGAGCCCTGGGATCCTCTCCATGTAGCCAGCGATGACGTCTCGGGTTGAGTCCACAGAGCGGTTGTCCGCGACCACGACCTCCCACGAGAATGGGGGATCTTGTGCGGCGAGAGCCTCGAGTTGCTCGCCGATCGTCGCGCTCGCGTCCTTCGCCGGGATCACGACGCTCGCTTTCAACCGCTCCATCTGCATGACCGCCCTGGGCTCCTGGGGGGGCGCAAAGCCGGCGCCCTACTGCCGACCTAGCGTAGGTTGCGCGCCGACAGCCAACAGCTCCACGGCAGCCAGCGACCTTCGACCAGCAGGGCATCAGGATGCGCAACAACTGGTACGACAAGGCGTGGTTCGAGACACAGGCCGAGCCATCGGCGAGGTCCGCACGGGCCTTGGTCCCACATGTCTTCGAGACCCTCGGCCCGAGGTCGGTCGTGGACTACGGATGCGGCACCGGGACGTGGCTGGCGGCCATGAGCGAAGCCGGTGTCGAAGAGGTGCGTGGGGTGGACGGTTCCTACATCGACCGAGCGCAGCTACACATCCCTCCGGAACACTTCTCCCCGATGGATCTGCGAGAGCCAGCATCGGTCGGAAGCTTCGATCTCGCCATCTGTCTCGAGGTGGGCGAGCACCTACCGGCTTCGGCGGCAGCGCCACTGGTGGAGACGCTCGTCGGCTCCGCCCCCGCCATCCTGTTCGGTGCAGCCGTGCCGGGGCAGGGCGGGACACACCACATCAACGAGCAGTGGCAGAGCTACTGGAGCGAGCTCTTCGCCTCCCACGGATTCCAGCCGACCGACTTCCTCCGGCGCCGCTTCTGGAGTGACCAGCAGGTGGCCTACTACTACGTGCAGAACACGCTCCTCTACACGCGCGAAGGCAAGCCGGGAGATCCGGTCGAGCTGCTCGACGTCGTCCACCCTCGGATGGTCCAGGAGCCCTCGGTGCGGGGCGCCAGCGTGCGACTCGCGAGGGCCCTCAGATCGCGTGCCGGCCAAGTGGTCGGTGCTCGCCGAACAGCGGGCTGATGATCGGCGACGTCTCGGACCTCGGGGTCAAGCCACGGGACGCGTGGTGGACGGTCCTCGTGATCGACCCCATCGCGGTCCCGCTGCTGCGCGGGTTGATCCGTCTGCCTCAGGTGCAGCCCGTCCACGTCACGATCGTCGCGCTGACCCTGGGTGCGGCGGCCGTCCCGGCCTTCGCCACGGGACACCTCATCGTGGGCGTCATCCTCTTCCAGGTGCACTTCGTCCTCGACTGCGTCGACGGCAAGCTCGCGCGGGTCACCAGCCGTACGTCCGCCTGGGGTGCCTTCCTCGACCTCGCTGGCGGAACAGCGGTTGTGGGCGCCAACTACGCGGCACTCGGTTCCCGGGCCCTCGAGGAGAGTGCCCATGGAGCCAGCGCAACGTTGGTGTTGCTCGTGACGTTCTTCATCGCCGCGTGGCTCCATCTGTACCGCCGCCTCGCCCTCGGTGAACAGGAACGGACCACACGCCCCGTCAAGGACACACCGAGCATCTGGTCCTTGCGGCGCCTCCGTCCCTATCCGGGCTCCGTGGAGGTGGACGCGCTCCTCCTCTTCGTCTTTCCCCTCTTCCTGCCGCTGTCGTGGTTCCCCATCGTCGCCGGGCTCAGCGCGCTGTTCTACCTAGGTAGCGCCCTCGACAGCGTGCGGCGTGTCTGGCGAAGGCGGTGAAGTTCAGTAGCGTTCCCTGCGCCCTGACCGAAGGCACGCGACGAGATGGAGTCCACAACTCCGCGGTTGACTGCGGCACGCTCTCTTGAGGTCGACTGCCTTCTCGGCGTACGCGCTGCCCCACTTCGTCGCAACGAGGTCGTAGGGGCGATCCTGGACGCTGTTCACGCTGACCAGCAGCTGGTCATCGGCAACCACAACCTCCACAGCGCCTACCTCTCGGCCGCTCCCGGTTCGGCGCAGACGTTCCACGAGTTCGATGCGACATCGACCCTCACCTTCGCGGACGGCCTGCCGATCGCCCTCTGTGCCTGGCTCGCTTCCCCACGTGCGGCGGGAAGGCGCCCGTGGTACCGGGTCGGTGCCCTCGACTGGCTTCCCCACGTCCTCCAAGGCCTGAGCGACAGCCAGGCACGAGTCT
>JAGXHS010000126.1 GCA_024636075.1 Propionibacteriaceae bacterium | reverse complement strand
GTGGAGCTCCCGATCGGCAACGCCCGCCCGTGCCCCGCCGGGGCCGACAGGCACGGGGTGCGCGGTCAACATCCGCTGGGCAGATCTATCAGCTTGAACCCGAGCGGCGCCCGAGGGTCCATCTTCAGCGGAGATGGGTGGTCAGTCAGCAGTCGTCGGGCTTGGTGTCGTCAGCGGGGAGAACCGGCGCAGGCGCAGGCTGTTGCTCACCACGAACACCGAACTGAATGTCATTGCCGCCGCCGCGATCATTGGGTTGAGCAGGCCCAGTGCGGCCAAGGGGATGGCGGCGACGTTGTAGGCGAATGCCCAGAAGAGGTTGCCCTTGATGGTCCGCAGTGTGGAGCGTGACAGTCGGATCGCGTCGGCTGCCGCGCGCAGGTCTCCGCGGACAAGGGTCAGGTCGGAGGCCTCGATGGCTACGTCGCTGCCGGTTCCCATGGCGAGGCCGAGGTCGGCCTGGGCCAGTGCCGCGGCGTCGTTGACCCCGTCGCCGACCATCGCCACCACGTTTCCGCCTTCCTGCAGTGTCTTCACTGCGGAGACCTTGTCGGCGGGCAGGACCTCAGCGATGACGTCTTGAGGTTTGATGCCGACCAGGGCGGCAACCGCGTTGGCGGCTCGGGTGTTGTCCCCGGTGAGCAGAATCGGTCGCAGTCCGAGGGTGCGGAACTGTGCGATCGCCTGCGCTGAGGTGTCCTTGATGGTGTCTGCCACCACGATTACGCCGCGAGCCGTGCCGTCCCAGGCCACCCAGACCGGGGTCTGGCCGTCGGCTTCGGCAGCATCGGCGCAGGCAGCCAGGTCGGCGGGTATCTGGATGCACCACTCCTGGGCGAGCCAGGTGCGTCGGCCCACCAGGACGGCGTGTCCGTCCACCACCCCTGAGACGCCACGGCCGTCGTGGTTGTAGAAGTCCACGACCCCGGGCAGGGCTTTGTCACCAGCGGCCCCGACGGCTCTTGCGGACATGGCGATGGCCTTTGCGATGGGGTGCTCGGAGGGGTCCTCGAGGGCGCCGGCAAGGGTCTGGACCGTGGCCACCGACTCCCCGGCAGCAGCGTGGACCGCGGCTACGCTCATCCGTCCGGTGGTGATCGTGCCGGTCTTGTCGAGAAGGATCGTGTCGACCCGACGGGTGGACTCCAGGATCTGGGGGCCCTTGATGAGGATACCCAGCTGGGCGCCGCGGCCGGTGCCGACCATGAGTGCAGTCGGTGTGGCCAATCCGAGGGCGCAGGGGCAGGCGATGATCAGAACGGCCACGGCTGCTGTGAACGCCGCGGTGGCGGAGTGCCCGGTCAGCAGCCAGACCGCAAGGGTGCTCAAGGCGAAGAGGATGACAACTGGGACGAAGATGCCGGAGACCCGGTCGGCGAGGCGCTGGACCTGGGCCTTGCCGTTCTGGGCGTCCTCGACCAGGCGTGCCATCTGCGCGAGCTGGGTGTCCGCGCCGATCCGGGTGGCGCGAACGAGCAGCCGCCCACCGGCGTTGATGGTAGCGCCGACCACAGGGTCGCCTGGGCCGACCTCGACAGGCACCGACTCGCCGGTCAGCATGGACGCGTCAACGGCGGAAGTGCCGCCGGTGACGATGCCGTCGGTGGCAACCTTCTCCCCGGGACGGACACTGAAGATGTCGCCCACAGCGAGCTGCTCGACTGGGATCCTTACTTCGACCCCGTCGCGCAGCACGGCCACATCTTTGGCGCCCATGTCCAACAGAGCGCGCAGCGCCGCCCCGGAGCGTTTCTTGGCTGTGGCCTCGAAGAAACGTCCGGACAGGATCAGCACGGTGACAACTGCGGCGACCTCAAGGTAGATGTGCCCGGTTCCGCCCTCGCGTGAGGGCATGAGGCTGAAGTCCATTCGCATTCCTGGCGTCCCCGCGCTACCAAGGAACAACGCCCACAGCGACCACAGCCAGGCCGCGCTGACACCGACCGAGATCAGGGTGTCCATGGTTGCCGCGCCGTGGCGGGCGTTGGTCAACGCGGCCCGGTGGAACGGTAAGGCACCCCACACCACGACGGGCGAGGCCAGCGTCAGCGACAACCACTGCCAGTTGTCAAACTGAATCGCGGGGATCATGGCCAGCAGAAGCACCGGCGCACTCAGGACGGCCGAGATCAACAGCCGCTGGCGCAGGCGGGCCACCTCGTCGTTCTCATCCTCGTCGCTCTCATCCGCTGTCGCCGCAGTGACATCTTCGACCTTTGGGGCGGGTAGCGCCGCGGTGTAGCCGGTCGCCTCGACCGTGGCGACCAGGTCCTGCGGGGCTACGGACCCGGCATACGTCACCTTGGCCTTCTCGGTGGAGTAGTTGACGGTCGCGCTGACGCCGTCGAGCTTGTTCAGCTTCTTCTCGATCCGAGCAGCGCAGGAGTCGCAGGTCATCCCGCCGATGACGAGCTCGACGCTTTGGGCGTCCGCAAGCTGGTCGGGGGTGGTGGTCATGCTCATCAGGTTCCTCTCCTCCTGAGCCTACTCAGGCCCAGGTCTTGCCACATCGAGTTTGTTGGCGAGGTGTCAGCTGGCTGCCAGCTGGTACTCGCCGGCCTCGTCCAGGGCCGCGGCAATCTGGGCCTCGGTAAGTGCCTCGTCGGTGGTGACGCGCAAGGTTGAAGTGCCCTCGGACACCAGGTCGATCTGCACATCGGTGACGCCCGGCAGCGCCGTGAGCTCGCTGGTGACGGCACCTACGCAGTGCCCACAGGTCAATCCGGTGACAGGGAAGGTCTGAGTGGTCATGGTGTTCTCCTTGGTGATGGTGTGGTTTGGTTTCAAATGTGGTTTGAGGCGTTCACGATCGGCTGCGGACCGCTCACGAGCGCACCAGACGGGCGATCGCATCCGAGGCCTCCTTGAGCTTGTCCTCTGCCGTGTCGCCACCGGTGCGGATGGCGTCGGCGACACAGTGACGCAGGTGCTCGTCGAGCAGGGACAACGCGGCAGCCTCCAATGCCTTGGTGGCTGCCGAGATCTGGGTGAGCACGGCGATGCAGTACGTGTCCTGCTCAACCATTCGATGCACACCACGGACCTGGCCCTCAATCCGGCGCAGACGCTTCAGATGGGCATCCTTGGTGTCCCGGTATCCCGGAACGGTGGTGTCCACAGCCTTCACTCCTTCACATCTGCCCCGGTTACGTATCGGACGATGGCTGCAACTATACCCCCCATGGGTATGTTCCACGAACGACTGGTCACCTGGTCGATGACTTCATCCGGGTCCCATCCGGTAGCCGACGCCACGGAGGGTGAGGATGAACCTCGGCGTTGCGGCGTCGTCTCCGAGCTTGGCCCGGAGGTGGGCGATGTGAATGTCGACGAGGTTCGACTCTTGACGGTGCCACCCTCTGGCATGGGGCAACTATGCCCCAGCGTGGCAGCCTCACCCTGCCTTGAGGACGTTTGACCGAGTTCTCGGGAAAATGTCCCCCGAAAGCCGAGTCTCGGGGCGGTTTGACCGAGTTCTCGGGAAAATGGCCGTGGGCCGCGACTCGGTCAGGTGGGCGTGCCTTGAAGGTGCGCCAGCCGGTCGATCAGTGGAGGCAGTACGACGTCGAGGTCCTCGTTGAACAGCAGGTGCACCTCGGACTCGAGGATCAACAGCTCCTTGTCCGGGGCGACGATGCTCTCGTAGACCCGTCGCGTGTAGGAGAGCGGGAACAACGGATCGCCGCGGCCGGCGACAACGAGTACCGGGCAGCGGATGCCGCCGTCGCGCATGCCGCCAAGGTCGGCGCTGAACAGCGTCGCCATGAACCCGAGCGGATAGCTGCGAAGGCCCAGCGGGTCGGTGTAGAAGTAGTCCGCATTCGCCTCATCCAGGCAGACGCGCTTGATGTCGAGGTAGGCGTCGAACGGCACCGGGACCCTCGGCGCGAGTCGGCCCACCCCCCGGAATGCCTGCACCACAAAGGGGTAGAGGGGACGCAGCCACTTCGGGAATCTGGTGATCTCAAGGCTTGACGACAGGCTCGGGTCGAGGATGTTGTGCGCAACCACGATGTCGAGGCGCTCCCCGGCAGCGGCAAGGGCCATCGCAACGATGCCCCCCTGGCTCGAACCGAGCACCGCAATCGGGGCATCGGGGAACTCCTGACGCGTCCACTCGACCGCGTCACGGGCGTTCGTCACGATTCGATCGAATGTGAGCGGGCGGCGCGCACGAGGACTCTTGCCGTGCCCCTGACTGTGTACCCCGACGACGGTGAGCCCGGTCCGGTTCAACGCGTCGAGAAACTCCTCGTAGAAGAGCGGGTGAGTCATCGTGCCCGGCAAGAACACCACCGCGGCCTGGCCCGGCCGGCCGTCCCACACCGACAGCACGATAGGGGTGTCCCCGGAGGAGATGACAACCTCGCGGTATGCCTCGAAACGCTGGACCGTGTTGAGGAGCTTGTCGGCAGGGGTTCTCATGGGGAGGTCCACTCCTTGTGTCTTCGAGGTTGTCGCCATGGGTCCGCTCGGTGAACCGTCACGGGTTCTCTCCCGGTCTGCTGCGGGCTCCATCCTCTTGTCGAAGATAGCGGAGTTGATACCTCCCGGTGTCCCATGCCATGCATCATGGCACTGTCCACGCTCGTCGTGCTGTGGCGCGTCCTGCGCAAGGCCTCGGGCGTCGTGGCTGGAGGGTTCCCGCATGAGTGTTCGGGCTCCAGCGGGTGGGGCCCACCGGTAGGCTTTTCCCGTCGTATTCTTCGACGAAGAGGAGTTGTGATGAACGTCAGCCTGTCCGAGTTGCCGGTGTGGGCTCTGGTGGCCTTGGGGGTGCTGGCTGTGGCTTCGATCACCCTCCAGGTCTTCGCACTGTTGGATCTGTACCGGCGACCCACCGAGCAGGTGGTCCTGGCCAACAAGTGGATCTGGGTTGCCGTCGTGCTGCTGGCGAACACCGTCGGCGCGGTCATCTACCTGGCCGCCGGCCGCAAGCCGGCGATCATCGACACGCAGACGGCGAGGCCCGCGTCGCGATCGGCGCGTTCCGAAAGCATCGCCGACGCCTTGTACGGGCCGGATGAGGGGACCGGCGAGCGATGAGCCCCGCGATCCAGACCACCGCACTCACCAAGGCCTACGGAGAGAAGCGCGCCCTCGACGCGGTGGACCTGTCCGTCGAGGAAGGTTCGATCTTCGGCTTCCTCGGCCCGAACGGCGCCGGCAAGACGACCATGCTCCGTCTCCTGACCGGGCTCGCGCGCCCCACCAGCGGCCGGGTGCAGGTCCTCGGCCACGACGTCGCGTCGGCCGGCAACGCGGTCCGCGCCGACCTCGGCTTCCTGCCCGACGTGCCCGGTTTCTACGACTGGATGACGGCCGGGGAGTTCATGCGCTTCGCGGGCCAGCTTTTCGGCATCGAGCAGCGGGTGCTGGACGGGCGGGTCCCCATGCTGCTGGACCTGGCGGGGCTCACCGACGTGCGGACGAAGATCGGCGGGTACTCCCGCGGCATGAAGCAGCGGCTCGGCGTCGCCCAGGCCCTCGTCAATGCACCACGGCTGCTGCTGCTCGACGAGCCGACGAGCGCACTGGACCCGATGGGCCGCAAAGACGTTCTCGACATGCTCACCTCGCTGCGGGGGCGCACCAGCGTGTTCTTCTCCACACACATCCTCGCCGACGTCGAGCGCGTGTGCGACACCGTGGCCATCCTCCACCATGGTCGCGTGGTTACTCAGGCACCCATCAACGAGCTCAAGGCACGGTACGGAGTGCAGAAAGTGGTGGTCGAGGTCACCGACAGCGGCGACCAGCTTGCCGAGGACATCCGGCGTCAAAGCTGGGCCACCACCGTCGCGCGCGGATCAGACGGCGCCATCGAGATCACGGTGGCCGACGTGAGTGCAGCGCAACGGGAGATCCCGGCCATGGTCGCCGCTCGACAGCTTGGATTGTCCCGCCTGGACGCTGGCGAGATGGGTCTCGAAGAGGTCTTCGTCGAGCTCGTCGGTGGTGACCAGCGATGAACGGCTTCACGGCGTTCGCCCGCAAGGAAGTCCGCGAGATCCTGCGCACGTGGCGCATCTGGGTACTTCCCGGCATCCTGCTGTTCTTCGCGCTGACCGGACCGGTTCTCGCCCGGTTCACCCCAGAGATTGTGGGCGCGGTCGCCGGCAGCCAGCTCGGCGGAGCCACGCTGCCGACACCGACCTACCTCGACGCCTACGGCCAGTGGATCCAGAACCTGTCCCAGATCGGCCTGTTCGCACTCATCATCATCTACGGAAGCATCATCTCGTCGGAGACCAGAGGCGGCACGGCAGCCCTGGTGCTGACCAAGCCGGTGTCACGCACCGCATTCGTCATCGCCAAGGTCACGATTCACTCCCTGTTCCTCGCCCTCCTGGTCATCGTGGGAACGCTGCTGACCTGGGGAGTCACCGCCGCCATCTTCGGGTCGGCGCCGGGATCGGCGCTGTGGTCCTCAGCTCTGCTGTGGCTGGTTCTCGGCACCCTGTTCATCGCCCTGATGACACTGCTCTCCGTTTTCATCAGCTCCGCGGCAGGAGCTGCCGGCGCGGGACTGGGTGCCTACGCACTGCTGTCGATCGCGTCGATCTGGAAACCCCTCGGCTCCTACTCACCTGCCGGCCTGCCCACACAGGCGTTGTCACTGGCAGCCGGCAAAGACGCCGCCGTGTTGTGGCCGGCGCTGACAGCGCTCCTGCTCGCGGTCGCGCTGGTGGCCCTCGCCGCACGCACCTTCCGGCACCGGGACCTGTGACAACTCGACGAGCCCCCGCGATGATCATGCTGGGGCCGCCCAGCCCCTCGATGTCCGCCAGATCAAACGCCGGATGAGTCCACGGGCAGGTACCGCTCCGTGGGCGACGAGAACGTCGATGTCGGAGTCCTGACCCGCCTCGCCGCCAGCGATCGAGCCGAACACCGCCAGCCGCCGGTCCACGGATTCCGGTTCAATACCCGCGCCCCTTCGCCGCGATCGCGTTCTGGTTGACAGGGGCTTGGGCGGGGCCGTGACGAAAGCGCGGGGAACTGGTATAACGGAGACAGGCGCGCGGGACGAGGAGACGTGACATGCCAGAGCGGGTCAGGGTCGGTAGCCTGTCGGACTTCGCCGACGGGAAGTTGCACGCAGTGGATGCTGCGGGCACGTCAGTCGTGGTTGGTTTCGCCGGGGATTCGTTGTGCGCGGCGCGCAATCGCTGTCCACACCTGGGCCTCTCCCTCACCAAGGGGCCAGGTGGTCTGAGATACGCCGACGGCCAGATCGTCTGCCCATGGCACAACTCTCGCTTCGACCTCGCGTCGGGGGACAACCTCGACTGGGCGACCGGCTTCGCAGGTAAGGACATGCCCCGCTGGTCGCGCAAGATGATCGCACTTGGCAGGAAGCCATCGCCGCTGACGATGTACGACGTCATGGTCGAGGGCGATGACGTCTACGTCGAGCTCTGAAACTACTTGGCCTCAAGGCCCACGGCTGCCGCGATGCGACTGTCTCGCGGTCGGCACCGAGCGCGCCGTACCCCCGAGGGTGGGCCGTGTCTTTCCGGCACCCCTCTGATGTCAACAAGCTGGTAGCGCAAACTGGGAAGAGCCACACCGGTGGAGCAGGTGGGCAGCCGCCAGAAGAGCGTTAGATCGGGATGAGTGGATGCCTCAACGCGGCGCGTTGGGCGTCGGGTGGGACACTTGCTGCATGGTTGAAGTTGATCCCGAGCGATTCGAGGTGATGGTGAGCGAGGCGCTCGACGGTATCCCGGTAGAGCTGGGCGAACACATGAGCAACGTGGCCGTCACTGTGCAACACGACAGTGGCCCGGCCGGCCTCTTGGGGCTCTACCAGGGAGTGCCCTTGACGGATCGGACGACGTTCTACGCCGGCGCCCTGCCTGACCGGATCACGATCTACCGGCGTGCCATCTGCGCGGTGTGCACCAGCGATTCCGAGGTCGTCGAGCAGGTTCGGCGGACGGTCATTCACGAGGTGGGTCATCACTTCGGGATCGGCGACGCGCGGCTGCGCGAGCTCGGTTGGTGAGTCAGCAGGCCACATCCGCACTCATTTGGAGGCAAGGCTCCGACGCCCTTACGACTCTTGCTGGCCTCCTCATCAATGTCATGAAGCAAACCTCTCCTCGGATTCTTGCGGACTACTTGCGGACCACTGGCGAAGCATGGGGCTGCGTCAGAGGCTGGCTCGATCTCGCCAGTAGCCGGGTCGGCGCTTGGCGTGAGCCACGGCCACGATTGTCAGCACATCGTGCTCAACGAAGTAGACGACCCTGTAGGGGAAGCCGGTCACGCCCTTCGAACGCACGACCGGCTGACGATCCCAACCAAGCCACGTCGCCCAGGCCGCCTACACC
>JAGXHS010000125.1 GCA_024636075.1 Propionibacteriaceae bacterium | reverse complement strand
GAACGGGCCAGTGACTTCCCGGTAAGGCGACGCGATCACCTTCAACGGGGTGTCGAGATCCTCGCCGCGCCATTGCTCCATCAGAGCCTCGGTCTCCTCCGCATCGACGTCGATAGTCACGGCATCAAGGGTGGACGGCCGCGTGGCGGTGGCAAAGGCGAGCGCTTTCATCGTCGGTTTGTTGACTTTTTGGACGAGGACAACCGCGTGCACCCGGCTGGGCAGTACCCGATCGGAGGGTCCGGAAATGGACGTTTCGATTTCGACGCTCTTGTAGTGCCGGCTGATGGCTCCCATCAGGGCGAAGACGATCACCATGGCCAGGAGGGCCAGGTACGCGCCGTGCAGGAACTTGCTCAGCAACACCACGATGAGCACGATCCCGGTGGCAGTGAACCCGACACCGTTGATCACCCGGGAACGCTTCATCCGGGTGATCTGCGCCGGATCCTTCTCTGCCCGGAGGTGCCTGTTCCAGTGCTTCATCATGCCGAACTGGCTGACGGTGAATGACACGAACACCCCGACGACGTACATCTGGATCAAAGCGGTCACGGAGGCGTTGAACACCAGCACGAGCGCCATGGCGGACAGGGCGAGTGCCACGATGCCGTTCGAGAAGGCGAGTCGATCTCCGCGGGTGTGCAACTGACGGGGCAGGTGGCCGTCGCGGGCGAGGATCGAACTCAGCACCGGGAAGCCGTTGAACGCGGTATTGGCCGCCAGGAACAGGATCACCATGGTCGCGATCACCACGAAGTAGAAGCCGGGGCGGAAGGAGTCGTAGAAGATCACCCGGGCCAACTGGCCAACGACCGTACTGCTGGGCTCGATCACCTTCTCACCGGTTGGGGTGAGATAGTACGACCCGCCCTGATCGTCGATCAGGTGTACCTTCGTCAGATTGGCGAGCACCACGTTCGCAAGCAGCATCAGCACCGAGACACCACCGAGGAGTCCCAGGGTGGTGGCCGCATTCCTGCTCTTGGGTTTGCGGAACGCGGGGACCCCATTGCTGATCGCTTCCACTCCGGTCAGCGCGGCACATCCTGAGGAAAAGGTGCGCGCCAACAGCGCGATCATCAGCCAGCCGGAGAAGTTGGCGTAGTCAGTGGTGGGGATGACGGTGAGATCGGCGGTTTCCGAGCGCAGTTCGCGGCCAAGCGCAAAGATCTGGAACAGTCCCCAACTCGCCATCGTCCCGATGGCCAACATGAAGCCGTACGTGGGAATCGCGAAGAGAGTTCCTGATTCACGCACGCCCCTGAGGTTGAGACTCATCAGCACCAGGATCATCGCGGCTGCGACGGGGCCCTCATGGCCCTCCATCTGAGGGATCAGGGCCTCGGCGTTCTGCACCCCCGAGGAGACCGAGACAGCGACGGTCAGCACGTAGTCGACCAGCAGAGCCGACGCGACGACCATGCCGGCCCGTGGGCCGAGGTTGACCGTGGCCACTTCGTAGTCGCCACCACCTGACGGGTAGGCGTGCACGATCTGGCGGTACGAGGCGATGACCACCAACATCACAGCAGCCACGGCCAAGGCGATCTTCCATGACCAGGCGAATGCAACCATCCCCGCGAGGGACAGGGTCAGCAGGATTTCATCCGGGGCGTAGGCGACCGAGCTGAGCGCATCGGAGGCAAAAACGGGCAGTGCGATCCGCTTCGAAAGCAGCGTTTCACCCAATTGTGCACTGGCGAGCTTCCGTCCCACCAGGAGTCGTTTGAAGAGATCGGATTTCGCCACGGGCAGACTGTACTCCTTCGTGGAGGGGTCGTTGTTGGGGCCGTCTCAGACGCCGGCGTGTGAGGCCACGATAGCCACGATAGCCACGATCGCCGCGAACAGCGCTAACGTTTTGCCCAAGGCGTGGCCCCGGGGTCACGCCTTGGCAACCATTGACATACGTCGAGGGCCGGCGGCCGGGCCCTGGCGAGACCATCCCTTGGAGGTTGTTCGATGCACATCGTGATCATGGGCTGCGGACGCGTCGGCTCGTCGTTGGCGCGCAGCTTGGAGAAGCGCGGTCACAGCGTTGCAGTGATCGACGCGGACGCCGACTCCTTCCGTCGTCTCGGCCCCGACTTCCAGGGCACCACGGTCAAGGGTGTGGGTTTTGATCGTGACGTGCTGCTCCAGGCGCGGATCACCGAAGCCGACGGTTTTGCTGCCGTGTCGAGCGGTGACAACTCCAACATCATCGCCGCACGAGTGGTGCGGGAAGAGTTCAATGTGACGAACGTGATGGCGCGGATCTACGACCAGGGCCGTGCCGAGGTCTACGAGCGACTCGGTATCCCCACGGTGGCGACAGTTCGTTGGGCATCCAACCAAGCGCTGCGTGCACTCTTGCCGGTCGGCTCGGAACCCGTCTGGCAGGATCCGACTGGCACTGTCCGGCTGGCGATCATGCCGCACCATGTCTCATGGGTCGGCAGCACCGTTGCCGACATCACTCGGGCAACTGGCAGTGCGGTGCCTTTCATCGTTCGTTTCGGCGCCGGTTTCATCCCCACGTCCAAAACCGTGGTCCAGGACGCTGATCAGCTGTACCTGGCCATCGAATCCGACCGCGTCGACGATGTCGAGACCGTGCTGGATGAGCCTCCAGCCCAGCACTGAGATCCCCACACCACCGAGAAGAAGGAGTTCGTGATGCGTGTTGTCATTGCCGGAGCCGGGAACGTGGGCCGATCCATCGCAATGGAGCTGATCTCGAACGGTCATCAGGTGTTGTTGATCGACCGTGACCCGACCGCGATCAAGACCGACTCGGTGCCCGAGGCGGATTGGTTGTTGGCCGATGCCTGCGAGCTCGTCTCGCTGAGCGAAGCGCGGGTGGACACAGCCGACGTGGCGATTGCCGCCACCGGTGACGACAAGGCGAATCTGGTGCACTCGTTGCTGGCGAAGACGGAATTCGGAGTTCCCAGGACGGTCGCCCGGGTGAACCATCCACGCAACGAGTGGCTGTTCAACGATTCTTGGGGTGTCGACGTGGCGGTCTCCACCCCGCGGCTGATCGGTGCCCTGGTTGAGGAGGCGGTGACGGTTGGCGATCTGGTTCGGCTGCTCACCTTCAACGAATCCAGCGCGAACCTGGTGGAGATCACGCTGCCCTTCGAGTCACCCTGCCTCGGCAGGCGGGTCAGGGACATCGCCCTGCCGGGCGATGGTGTGCTGGTGGCCATCATCCGCGATGGTCAGGCACGGCCGCCGGAGCGGGACGGCGCGCTGGAAGGCGGCGACGAGTTGCTGTTCATCATCTCCGAGAGCCACGAGGACGAGCTCTCGGAATTGTTGGCCCCCAAAGACCATGCGGAGCAGCCCGCCAACTGACCGCCGGACTCCCACCAGCCTTCTGATCGAGGCTCAGGGCGCCAGTAGCGTGTACAGCGGGTTGTACATCACCCGCCGACCATGGGCGAGCGTCAACCGACTGGTCACCCGGACACTGCGCCCGGGAGTGATGCCGGGCAGTTCCCGGCGGCCGATCCATACCAGAGTCACCCGACCGGTGCCGTCGTCAATGTCGGCCTCCAGCCAGCGTGAGCCGCGGCTCGGGTTGAGCGTGACCATGCTGATGACGCCCTGCAGCGTGAGGTAGTCGCGCAACTTTGCTTGTTCGATGGTGCGGGCGCCTGATGCCAGTGAGGCATCACGGAGATGCACCGATTCCAGTTCGGCGCTCGACGACAGCGCATGTCGCAGCCGGGACACCCACTTCCCCGAGCCCGAATCCGCCGCTGCCTGGTTCACGACTGTTCTTGCAGCTGTTCGGGAATTGTCATCGGGATCAGGTCCCCCGGCACCCGTGGCGTCGAGTCCCGCTGCACCACCAGATTGCAGAAGAACTCGTGGAGCAGCTCCGCAGGTCCGTCGAGGCTATCGCTCATGCCGGCCTCACCCATCAGAACGCCACGCAGCATCCATCGCGGTCCGTGGACCAACCAGGTCCGTGAGACGTGCACCAGATCTTCACCCTGTGGACCCTTGAGCGGAATCACCCGGCGGATCTCGGAGCCGAAGGGCCCCTTGGTCACGACGGCATTGCCGCCCTGTGCTTCGGCGTTGTCGACCATGTCGTGGCGCGCGTCACCAACGATCTTGGCGTTGGCCGGTGCAGCGAACAGGGCCACTTCCAGGGCGGACTGCTCGTGCATCACCAAGGCGGCGTGGACGACGCCAGATTCCTGATCCACCTGGAGCTGGAGCTGCAATCCTTCGAAGGGAGTCAGGATGAGACAACCAAAGTCGAGCCGATCGATGTCATCGGCTTCCAGATCGACCTCGCTGATGTCGAAGGGGCCGTCGTCGCGCCAGTCGGCAAGGTCGAGCTCGGTGAAATACTCCTCCGTGCCCTCCTCGGCCGACTCGTCGCCTGGTTCGCCTTCGTCGGAGTCTTCATCGAGGGCCTGGTCGCGCTCGTCCACTTCCGGGGTGTGCTCATCGCCGTCCGTGCGCTGTTTCTTGTTCCGTCCGAAGATCAACGGTGTCCCCTCTGGTGATTACGGTCGTCGTGCATGCCGTGCTGTCGAACACTGGGAGTCGACAGCACTGAGCGTATCAATCCTGCGGTTGCTCGTCGGTGGGCCCCCAGGTGGTCACGCCACCGGTGGAACCGTGCCCACCTGAGCCTCGCTCCGAGCGGGGCAGCTCCGAGACCTCGACGAAGTCGACCGTCTCCACCCGTTGGATGACCAGTTGGGCAATCAGGTCCCCTCGATGAAGCTCCACCGATTCGTTGGTGTCTGTGTTCAGCAGACACACCATGATCTCCCCGCGATAGCCGCTGTCGACGGTACCCGGGGCGTTCACGATGGTGAGTCCTCGTCGGGCTGCCAAACCGGAGCGTGGATGCACGAACCCGGCAAGACCGGTCGGCAGTGCGACGGAGATCCCGGTGGGAACCAGCCTGCGCTCCCCCGGACGCAGCAGCACGTCCACCGTGGTCGCCAGGTCCGCACCGGCATCACCGTCGCGCGCATAGCCTGGCACGGGGATTTCGGGATCCAACCGGCTGAGCAGCACCCGCGGCCGGTTCATGGCAGATCCTCAACTTCAGCAGTGCCGTGCACGTGGTCGTCGATGGCCGCCGCCAACTGCTGCGGGTGACGACTGCTGACGAGCCACGCCGGATGTGGGTCGGCCGAATCGTCGATGCTGACCCGCACTCCATGCGGAGCGTAGGGCCTGACCACGAGGTGCGCCGGATGGTTGGCCGGATCGTTGAGCTGCGCCGCGAAAGCAGCCTGGTCCAGCATCTCGACACCACCGATCCAGCGCCACTCGATCTTCGCCCTCCCAGCCTTCAGGCCATCAGCATCTGCTGTGATGCGGAGGCTGCCGTAGCCGAAGAGTCCCAATCCGAGAGCTGTGGCGATGCTGAGGGTGATCGTGGTGGCCACCCACGACGGCAGGTAGGCGAACACGGCCAAAGCGACGGAGCCGATCATCAGCGCGAGCAGCAGCCACCACCATCCCGGTACCCGGAGACGTTCACTGAATTGCATGACCACAACCTAACCGAATGATGGAGTTTGCCACCCGGTGGATGCTCTTACTCCCACTAGGATGGTTCCCGAGACCAGACCAAGGTGGGCCGGATCAAGAGGAGTGCAATCGATGACCAAGAAGCTGACATGGAAGGTCTACTCCATCGTGCTCGGCATCGTCACCACCGTGGTGGCGCAGAAGGCAGTGACAGGAGCATGGAAGGTCGCCACCGGCGACGAGCCACCGGATCCGAAAGATCCCGGCACGCCCGCCATGGAAGCAGCGATCTGGGCCTTGGCGAGTGGTCTCGGGTTGGGCGTGGCGCAATTGGCTACCAATCGTTTCCTCGGTCATCGCCGGATGGAGCATCTCGGGACCGAGAGCCCGTCCAAGGCGAAGGCCTAGCTCACGCTGGGCCGAGAGCCCATCAAAGCTGGAGCCAATCTTTGGTTGCCGTTGCGCCAGGCGTGACGGCAACCCTCCCAGACCCTGAGTTCGTCAGACCCTGAGTTCGTCAGACACAGTCCACGCAGTAGTGGTGTCCGCCCTTGGTCTCGGCCAGCTGGCTGCGGTCCTTCACCAAGAAGCAGGACGAACAGGTGAACTCGTTGGCCTGGCGCGGCAGCACACGTACTGTCAGCTCCTCGTGGGACAGATCCGCCCCTGGCAGCTCGTAGGCTTCGGCTGCTTCCAACTCGTCTTCGTCGACCTTGCCGGAATTGCGGTCGTTGCGCCGCGACTTCAACTCCTCAATCGAGTCCTCGCGGCTCTCTTCGTCGGTCTTGCGCGGTGCGTCGTAATCAGTTGCCATGGTGTCCTTCCGCTGGTGCCCGCCATCAGTTTCGCGTTGGCGTGCTGGCCTTTCCAACGGCCAGCCACACCGAATTGTTCCCGTTGCGCTCCGAGTGACGCGGATATGTGTATCACATCTGCCACATCTCGAACCACCCGGTTCGGGTGCTGGTTCATGCTGCTGGGGCGATGTCAGTCAATGGCTGCGGTGTCGGGCCACCGCAGGTTGGGGCAACAATCGCCGAGGCAGCCACCCGCACAGCTGCCATTGTCGCAGGCGGCAGGTGAGTCTGCGCGGCGGGCTCTGTCCTCGATCCTGTCCACCAGAGCAGCCACGAATTCCGGGTGGGTGCCCGCAGTGGCTGCCCGGACCATCGCGACACCGAGATTCGCACAGGTGTCACGTGCCTGGGTGTCCAGGTCGTAGATCACCTCCATGTGATCGGAGATGAAACCGATCGGAGCCAGGATGACCTCCCTGAGACCGGATTCGGCGAGTACCTCAAGATGATCATTGACGTCGGGTTCCAGCCACGGTTGATGTGGCGGGCCGGAGCGGGAACAGAACACCAGGTCGTAATCTTCGTCGAGACCGAGCGAGG
>JAGXHS010000009.1 GCA_024636075.1 Propionibacteriaceae bacterium | reverse complement strand
GGGCGACCGGGTGGTGGTGGCGGGACGGACCTCTCGGTGTGTTGGTGCGAGCCCGCACACAGGAGTTGGTCGACGTCGCGGTGCTGCTGGACGACCGACCGGCGGCTGTTGCCGACGATGGTTTCCGGGACAGTTGGCGCCGGTGGCTGGAGTTGTCCAACGTCTTGCAGAATCCGCTCCCCGGGACGAGCACGATCCTCACCTCCTACCGTGCTGCCGCGGACTGGGCCGTCACCAGTCCGGTGCCCGAGCCAGCCGAACCCATCCAGCAGACCGGCACCGGATGGGACGCCATCCAGGCCGATCTGCCGTCGGCGGCGGAGTTGTTGACCGGGCTGATCTCGGCAGGGGTGCCGGCCCCGGACAGGGACGTCGGCCAGGAGATCGGCACCGACAACATCCCCGTCGATCTGGTGTGGCACAGCCGCCGCGTCGCCGTGCTGCTCGGCGGCAACGAGGAAGATGTCAGTGATCTGCGCCATGATGGCTGGACAGTTGTCGATCCCACGGTGGAGGCCATCGGCGCCGCTGTGGGAAGGGAGTCCTGATGGCAGAGTCGACGTTGATCATGTCGCGGCAGGTGCACCAGTTGGACGGGTCACTGAAGCAGAAAGCCTACTCGTTCCTGGAGAAGCTGACCACCGACGACAGCTTGCCCGGGCTGCACATCGAACCGATCAAGAACTCCGCTGATCCCCGGGTCCGGACCGGGCGAGTCGATCAGCAGTATCGAGCGGTGTTGTTCCGCTTGGGCGGGTCCGGGAAACCGAACTACGTCTTCCACGGCATCTACAACCACGACGAGGCCATTGACGTCGCGACCAGAGCCAAACTGGACCGCAATCCAGTCAACGGGATCGTCGAGATCCGGGTGGTGGAACCCGAGCCGAGCGGCCCGGAGGTCGAGGCGCCGGTGAGCGTCGACGATGACCTGTCAGCTGGAACCTCAGCCGGTGGCCCGGAGAACACACCGCAGCAGGCTCCTTCGCCCGAGCCGGAGGTGGCGCCACTGATCACCTGCACCGTCGACGAGTTGACCGAACAGCTGGGCATGTCCGCCGGTGTGGCCAGCCGAGCTCTGCGCTTCACCGACCCGGACCGGTTGCTGAAGTACGCCGCTGCTCTTGGCGATTGGCAGGGGACGGCCCTGGTCGATCTGGCGTCGGAGATGTCGGTGGCGCAGGTGCGTGAGAACCTCGACATGCAGACACCCGAGAGCGCCGGGCCGGCCAGCGACGAGGAACTGCTGCAATCGCTGCAAAAGCCCTCGTCGCAGGCCCAGTTCGCCTTGATCGAAGGTGTTGACGAGTTGCGTCGGGTGATCGAGAGTGGCGACTTCGGCGCGTGGCGGGTGTTCCTGCACCCGGAGCAGCACAAGTGGGCCACCGGCACGTGGCAGGGGCCGTTCCGGTTGACCGGTGGCGCAGGCACCGGCAAGACCGTCGTGGTGCTGCACCGGGCGCGGCAACTCGCACGACGCAATCCGACCGCCCGGATCGTGGTGACAACATTCACCGTCAACCTCGCCCACGCGCTGGACGAGGACCTGCAACGCCTGGATCCCACACTGCCGCGTGCCACCCAACTGGGGGATCCCGGCATCTACGTCGCCGGTATCGACTCCATTGCCTTCTCGGTGCTGAAGGACGCCGGAGCCGCGGTGGGCGACGCCGCGGCGGCCGTACTGGGCAGCCCTCGGACGGATGTGTTCGGCCGGGACGATCGGGCGCAGCGCTGGCATGCAGCGATGGACGGCGCCGGGGGCGACCTGCGCGCCGAGCTCAGATCACCGGCCTTCTTCGCCAGTGAGTACCAACTCGTGGTTCTCGCCCACGAGATCACCGAGCTGGAGGATTACCTGCGGGTCCGTCGTCCGGGTCGAGGCGTGCGGCTGTCGCGACCTGATCGGGCAGCGGTGTGGAAAGTGATCGAGGCCTACCGGGCCGCTGGCCGTTCGGAAGGCAAACTGAACTATGCCGAGGCGGCGTCGATGGCGGCCGAATGCCTCCGGCAGCGCGGACAGGGGGGTGACGCCGCACGAGCTGATGACGGCTTCACCGCCGATCATGTGCTGGTGGACGAAGGGCAGGATTTGTCGCCCTCGCACTGGAAGTTGATCCGGGCATTGGTGGGCAACGGGCCCGACGATGTGTTCATCGCAGAGGACTCCCATCAGCGCATCTACGGCCATCGTCTGGTGTTGTCCCGTTTCGGTATCCAGACACGTGGTCGATCCCGACGGCTGACACTGAACTACCGCACGACGGCCCAGACCCTGGCGTGGGCAGTCAGCGTCCTGGAGGGGGGAACCTACGTCGATCTCGACGACGAGGCGGAATCCACCACCGGCTACCGTTCCGCGCGACGCGGCCCGAAGCCCGTGCTGATGCCCTGCGGATCGCTCCGGGAAGAGTTCGACGTCGCTTCGGACACCGTGCGCAGCTGGCTGGGGGAGCCCGGCATCTCCCCGGAGACGATCGCCGTACTTGTCCGTGACCGCACCCAGCGCGACAGTGTGGTGGCGGCTCTGCATGAACGTGGCGTGAACGTCCGTTCTGTGGACAGGGAATCGGTACGACCCGGCAAGCCCGTCGTGATGACCATGCATCGCGCCAAGGGCATGGAGTTCACCAAGGTGCTGCTCTTCGAGGTGTCGGCGCGATCCATCCCGATGGGAATGGAGGAATACGACTACGACGAATCCGAGAAGGCCGAAGCGTTGCTCCGGGAACGGTCGCTGCTCTACGTGGCGGCAAGCCGAGCCCGCGACGAGTTGATGGTGACGTGGCGCGGATCGGCCAGCGAGCTGATCGGTGCCGTCGCGAACTGACGCGCGGACGACCAGAGACGCCCAGGATCGCCAGATCCAATGTCTCCCTTTTTGCCACCCCGCCAGTAGAGCCGCCGGGTCCACCGGTAGCCTGTTGTGCACAAGTTGAACCGCAGGTGCGGCAACAGAATACGAATGTGCGGAGCGTGCAAACATCGCGCCGCGCGCAACACACCCGGAGGTCATCGATGTCGCGGATCCACAGCCAAGCCTTCCGAAACAAGGTGGTGTCGGCTGACGAAGCCGCCGCCCTGATCGAAAACGGAGACACCATCGGGTTCTCCGGTTTCACCGGCGCTGGATATCCGAAGGAGTTCCCGGTGGCGTTGGCGCGCCGCGCCAAGGCCATCCACGACACTGGCGAAGAGTTCCGGATCAGGATGTTCACCGGCGCCTCCACCGCGCCTGAACTTGATGGTGCACTCGCCGAAGCTGACGCTGTCTCGTTCCGGATGCCCTACCAGTCCGATCCGATCATGCGCCGCAAGATCAACGAGGGGTCCTCCGACTACTCGGACATCCATCTGTCCCAGTCAGCGGTGCAGGTGCGCCAGAACTTCCTCGGCAAGCTCGATTTCGCTGTCATCGAGGTCAGCGCCATCCGCCAGGACGGCACCGCGATCCCGTCGTCCTCGGTCGGCAACAATGCCGTCTACCTGGAGAAAGCCGAAAAGATCATTCTCGAGGTCAACGAGTGGCAATCGTTGGAACTCGAAGGCATGCACGACATCTACGACAGGTTCCGTCTGCCTCCGGATCGGCTGCCGATTCCGATGACCCACCCCGGTGACCGGATCGGTGACATCTACTACCGGATCGACCCTACCCGTGTCGTGGCAGTGGTGGAATCCGCCGCAGCTGATCGCAACACGCCGTTCGCGGCTCCAGACGAGGTGTCCAAGGCGATCGCCGATCACTACCTCGACTTCCTGATCCACGAGGTGGAGCAGCGCCGACTGCCGCACAACCTGCTGCCGCTGCAGTCCGGTGTCGGCAATGTCGCAAACGCTGTGCTCACCGGACTGAAGGACGGGCCCTTCGACAACCTGGTCAGCTTCACCGAGGTGGTCCAGGACGGAATGGTAGACCTGATCGATTCCGGCAAGCTGCGTGTTGCCTCGGCCACGGCTTTCTCGCTGTCACCAGGCTACGCGACCCGGATGAATGCCGAAGCCAAGCAGTACCGCCAGCACATCGTGCTGCGCCAGCAGGAGATCTCCAACCACCCTGAGCTGGTGCG
The DNA here is from genome assembly GCA_024636075.1 of Propionibacteriaceae bacterium. Lineage (GTDB taxonomy): Bacteria > Actinomycetota > Actinomycetes > Propionibacteriales > Propionibacteriaceae > JAGXHS01. Next base: position 5,102 of record JAGXHS010000009.1, on the reverse strand, counting down.
CCGCCTCGGTGTGCTGGCCTGCAACGGAATGATCGAGGCCGATCTCTACGGCAACATCAACTCGAGCCACATCATGGGGTCGAAGATGCAGAACGGCATCGGTGGCTCCGGCGACTTCGCCCGCAACGCCTACATCTCGGCATTCGTGTCGCCCTCGACGGCGAAGAAGGGCGACATCTCGGCGATCGTGCCGATGGTTTCGCACCACGACCACACCGAGCACGACACCGCCGTGGTGATCACCGAGCAGGGCGTGGCCGACCTGCGTGGGCTGTCACCACAGAAGCGCGCCCGGTTGATCATCGAGAAGTGTGCCCACCCGGATTACCAGCCGATCCTGTTGGACTACTTCGAGCGGGCCTGCAAGACAGCCAACAGCCAGCACACACCCCACAACCTGCGCGAGGCGCACGACTTCCACGTCCGCTTCCTCGAGACGGGTTCGATGAAGCCCTGACCAACCCGCCCGGTCCATCAGCTGCCGGGGTGTCCGAGCCCGCGCAACAGTTCGCGGGACGAGAGACCCCCCGGCACTGTCCGGATGTTGGTGCACCACCACGAACAGGTGCCCGCGTTCGGTCATGACAATCCACCAGTGAGTGGCGCGGTCAATCGACAGCAACTTACCGACTGATCGGGGGGGTGAGGAACTCCGCCTGCCCCCTGCGGTACAGCTTGGATGGCCGGCCCCGGCCGTGGTGGGTTTCGCCGGATTCCACAATGAAACCTGCTGCGCTGAGTGCCTTGCGCTGGAAGTTTCGCGGATCCAACTTTTGCCCCCAGACCGCCTCGTAGACCCGTCGCAGATCCGGGATCCGGAAGCTCGCTGGGCAGAATGCGGTGGCGATGGTGGTGTATTCGAGTTTCGACCTGGCTCGTTCCACTCCGTCGCGGAGGATCTGCGGGTGATCGAAGGCGAGATCTCGCTGCAGGGCCTCCTCGACCGGCACCCATTCGGCGCGATCCACGTCAGTCGCCGGCGCCGGATTCGGCAGGTCCGCGCCGAGTGCCACCCACGCCACGGACACCACGCGGTAGTCGCGGGGGTCGCGGTGCACGTCGCCGTAGGCGGCGAGCTGTTCCAGATGCACGTCACCGCGACCCAACGCAGCCTCCTCCCACAGTTCGCGGTAGGCGGCCTGTTCCAGGTTCTCGTCCTGACGGACGAAACCGCCCGGCAACGCCCACCGCCCCGTGTGCACGGAACCACTGCGTCGCACCAGCAGTGTGCAGAGCTGCCCGGCCCGCAGCGTCAGGGTGACGATGTCGCAGGCGACAGCGAAGATCGGATACTTCGAGGTGTGGGGCTCGGCAACCATCACCCCAGCCTATATGTGTTGACATGACATTTAAACTCGGCTACATTGAAGACTGTCAGAATGACATGAATAGAGGTGGTCCGGATTAGGCTCGACTCCGCACAACACAACCGGGTGGCTGGCGTGCTGGTCGGCCAAGCCATCGGCGATGCACTGGGTGTGCCGTATGAGTTCGGTGCTCGCATCGACACGGGCGATGCCCGGATGATCGGCGGTGGGCTCGGCCCGTACGCTCCCGGGGAGTACTCCGACGACACCCAGATGGCCGTGGCGATCGCCCGCACCGGACTCGATTCCGGGTACGCGTTGTATGACTCCATCGCCGGTTCCTTCATCGCCTGGAGGCGGGAGCAGGCCACCGACATCGGTAACGCCACCCGTGCGGTGCTGGATGCCGGGCTCCGCAATGGTGGCGGAGCACAAGCGTTGTGGGACGCCGCGGCAGAGTTTGCGGCGCGAACCGGGCGCGCCGCTGGAAACGGCGCACTGATGCGAACCGGCGTGGTGGCGCTCGCCGCCTTGGATGATGCGGAACTCACCGCAGAGCACGCCGCGAACATCGCCCGCCTCACCCACGCTGATCCGCTCGCCATCGAGTCGGCAGTGCTGTGGACCGAGGCAGTCAGAGTCGCTGTCGTCGAAGGGCGCATCGACCTGCGAGGAGGATTGCGACTGCTGCCGGACCCATCACGTTCCTACTGGAGCAGCGCGATCACCGAGGCCGAATCCTGCGAGCCACGACATTTCCGTCGCAACGGGTTCACAGTCACCGCGCTGCAGGCCAGCTGGTCCTCGATCTGGCACACGCGCCACCTCGGCGTCGACCAGGTCGAGGCCGGCTTGCAGACTGCTGTCGGCATCGGTCACGACACCGACACCGTCGCTGCGATCACCGGCGTCCTGTTGGGGGCCCGCTACGGCATGTCGGGGCTGCCGTCGAACTGGGTCCGACACGTGCGCGGTCCGGATGTCGGCTTCCGTGCGCCGCAGCTGGTGGCGGCGGCGTTCCGGGCTGCGAGTCGCAACGACCTCGGCCGAACGTGGCCTCAGATTCCATCAATGCTGGGAGTGCCGGCGCAGACCCCACTGGCGGTTGGATTAGCTGGTGACCCGGGTGTGCTGCTCGGGACCGAGGCCGACCTGGCACGGGTCGAGGAGCTTGGCGTCACCGCGGTGGTGTCGCTCTCCCGGGTGGGACGTTTGGACGTCCCCGAGCTGATCGCGCCCGAGAATCGCGTCGAGGTGTGGCTGATCGACTCCGAGGATCCCTCCGCGAACGCCCACCTCGAATGGACCCTCCGCGACGTCGCTCGCACAGTGCGGGCATTGCGTGAGGCGGGTGAGCGGGTGCTGTTGCACTGCGTCGCTGCCCATCACCGAACGCCGTCGGTGGCGCTCGTCTACTTGCGGCTTCTCGGAATCCCCACCCACCAAGCCATCCGCGACATCGAGGCGGCGGTGGGTCACCCGGTTTCAGGATTGTTGTGGCGCACCGCGACTGAAATGGAGATCTGAGGAATGCAGCTCAGATCGCCAGGGCGGTGTCGACGAACAGTGCGGCCGGCATGGGTGTCGAAAGTCGCCACGTGAATGAGACCGGGCGATCGCCCTCGTGGTTGACGTAGTGGGCGTCTCCGAGGAACACGTACGGCGCGGTGCCGAACTCCCAGGTTTTTTCCTGTCGCACGAACAGCAGCACGGTGCTGGCGCCGTTGATGTAGCGCTGCCCGGTGGGAGAGGCGGCTGACGTGGTGGACTGGGATTGCCAGTGGAAGAGTCGCTGGTTGATCGGATGATCGCGATACAGCGTGCTGGGGGAGAAGTCGGCCTCGGACTTCTTCAAGGTGATGAAGAAGGCATCCACCGGCACACCGGCCACCTCGGTGAACAGCACTCCCTCCCGGAAGTGGCTGGGTGGTCGCGAGGGTGTGGCGTGGCCCAGACCTGCCAGCACTTCTTCGCGGGAATAGCTGGCATGCACCCGCAACGGCAAGGAAGCCAGCACTCCGGGCAGTGGCGTGGTCAGACGCCCGGCGTTGTCGAAAGCCAGATCGAGCACTTGTCGCAGCTCTGAGCGCACCGACCCCTGGCGCAACAGCACCTGCAGCCCCTTCCGCGGTGTCGCGAAGTCGCCACCGTTGGGCCAGAGTGAGTAGAACAGCATCTCTGCGAAGGACGGCGTCCCTTCGGTGGAATCGGTTCTGGCGGGATCGTCCAACAATTCCCGGTACGCAGCAGCACGCACTGGGTCATCGACATGCGTGAAGGCCCGCACCCGTTTCAGGAGTGCCTTCTCGATGTCATTCAGGGGTGCCCGCAACCCCGCATCCGCACGGAGCTCCGTCCATGAGCGGTTGTGACGCAGCACCTGGGACAACTCCAACTGGGTGTCGTCGAGGAACTGCGGCAGCGAGTCGGCGGGATGCCCGCGCATCTCGCCCACGAGCTGAGGCCAGCGCAACTGCAGGTTCTCCCTGATGTTGTCCAGAACTCGCCGCTGCGCCACCCGGTCCAACACCAGCTGGCATCCCGATGGCAGCAGCGGAAAGCCCGCCTCGGCCTGGCGCCGCAGCTTCTGGCCTCGCATGCCGGTCAGCGCGCGGTACCGCAGATCGAGCCGGTATTCCTTGCGGTGTTGCCCAACGAAATCCAGCACCGTCAACACGTCCTTGTCGGGGTGCAGACGCAGACCACGGCCCAGCTGCTGCAGGAAGATCGTCGGAGATTCGGTGGGCCGCAAGAACAGCACGGTGTCGATGTCTGGAATGTCGACACCTTCATTGAACAGGTCAACGGTGAACAGCACGTTCACGTCCCCGGCGCGCAACCGAGCCAATGCGTCGTCGCGGTCCTGCAGCCGGGAACGCCCGCTCAGCGCCACGGCCGGAATCCCCGCCCGGTTGAAATAGTCGGCCATGAAGTGGGCGTGTGCCACGCTTGCGCAGAATCCAAGGGTTCGCATCGCGAGCGGTTCGGTGATCTTGTCCAACACCTGACGCACCACCAACCGGGCGCGTGCATCGTTGCCGGTGTACAACGCCTCCAATTCTTCGGGGGCGTAGCGACCCTGGCGCCACGACACCCGGCTCAGATCGGTCTCATCGTTGATGCCGAAGTAGTGGAAGGCAGACAGCAAACCAGCCTGGATCGCGTCCCACACCCTCAGCTCGGCGGCCGCCCGACCACCGAAGAAGCTGCGGACATCGAAGCCGTCGCCACGTTCCGGGGTGGCGGTCAGGCCCAACAGCTCGGTGGGAGTCAGGCGTTCCAGCAGGCGCCGGTAGGTGGTTGCCTGAGCATGGTGGAACTCGTCCACCACCACGACCTCGAACCCATCCGGGGGAATGTTCGCCACGCCGTAGCTGGTCAGGGACTGGACGCTGGCGAAGACGTGCTGCCAGCGTTCTGGGCGCAGCCCGTCAACGTACAACTCGCCGAAGGTGCCGTCGTTCAGCACCTCGCGGTAGGTGCGCAGCGATTGCTGCAGGATTTCCCGGCGGTGCGCGACGAACAACAACCGTGGCCGATCATTGCCTCGGCACAACGACTGATAGTCCAGCGCCGCCATGATCGTCTTGCCGGTACCGGTTGCCGCCACGATCAGGTTGCGATGCCGGTCGTGGCTCTCGCGCTCCACCGCCAGGCGTTCCAGGATCGCGGCTTGGTAGGGGTAGGGCCGCACCGCGATCCCGGAGACGACACTGTCGCGGGTGACGACGCCGCCCCTCGCCTCAGCCAGAGCGAGATCCAGCCGCTCCGCATCCTCGTCGCCGCGGTAGGGCT
>JAGXHS010000124.1 GCA_024636075.1 Propionibacteriaceae bacterium | reverse complement strand
TTTGGGTGCGGTAGATCAGGACGTCGACACTCCCGATTCTCCCTACTCAGAAGGCACTTTCACGCTCCGACCCGCCGAACCACCACCCCCGGGTCCACGGATTCAGGCTAACCCAGTCGGTCGGGGTCCAGCCCAGCTGGCTACCGCTGCCGAAGATCGCGCCGGGCGAACAGCCAGAACGACAGTCCGATCAGCACGGCCGCTCCTGCGAACAACACGCCGGCGTCGGACCAGTCGATTCCATTGCTCAACGGCTGCGCCGATGAGTAGTAGTGGAAGGGCGTCAGCCGAGCCCAGGGCCGCCAGGTGTCGCTGACCGACAGGAACGCGTTGCCGAAGTGACCGACGATCGCCAACCCCACCGTCGCCCAGATCGCGATCGACGCACGGCCGGTGGCGGCCGAGCAGGCGAGCGCGATCCCCGAGTAGAACAGTCCGAGTACGAAAGCCATCACGGTGGTGTCGGCGATGTTGCCGACGTCGATGCCCAAGCCGCCGATCAGTGAACCACCCCAGATACCCAGACCGGTGGCCACGGAGACGATGAACACGGCCACTGTCATCGACACTGTGGTGGCGATGATGATCCGGGTCCTTGATGTGGGGGTGGAGAGCAACAAACCCATCCGGTTGGACTGCTCCTCGCCCGCGACGCCGTCAGAAGCGATCGCGGTGCCGACCAGAATCACCGCGATCGGGGTCATCAGGCCGAGCGTTTCGAGGGTGAAGAATCCCTCCGGTGTGCTCATGTCGCCGCCACCGACCATCGTCAACAGAGCGGTGGGCAAGGTGTCACCCACACTCGTCAGCGCATCTGCGATGAAGGGATACATGGCACCGATCATCAGCCCCATCATCGCGAACATCAACGCCGCCACGATTCCAATCAGACTCTGGTGGGCCGACAGCAGCTTCACCTCCAGCGAGCGCACCCGGGTGCCTGCGGTCAGCCGATCCATCAGTTGGGCTGCCATCGGGTTCGCACGCAGCCGATCCAGCAAGGAGCTGCTGCCAGCTGCTCGCAGGTCGCGCCGCACGAATCCGACACCGGCGACCACGGCGAAGAGCAGCACGCAGGCACCCAGCAGGACGATGTGGGTCCAGTCGACGCCGTTCAGCAAGGGCTGCGACCCCGCGAACCAGTACCAGGGGATGTACTTCACCATAGATTCGGTCGCGCTGAACAAGGGCAACAGCCCCACCGCCAACCAGGAGAGCACCATCATTCCGGCGGAGACAGCGGAGGCCGGGCCTGCCTTGCCGGTGGCGGCACCGATGGCCAGAGCGAGGAAGCCGTAGAACAACGTGTTCATCGCGAGATGCAGCATCACCGCACCCACGTGTGCACTGCCCGCGCTGATCCCCAGCAACACCGGCGACAGCTCGGCAATGCCCCAGAAGAGCGCAACACCGCCGCCGATAAGAAGCAGCAAGGCCAGCACTCGTGAGGTGAGAACTGCGGCTCGCGACATCGGATTGCTCAGCAGCAAACCAAGAATTCCCCGTTGCTCGATCCCGGCGATGGCTGCTGAGCCCATCGCGATGGCGACGCCACCGAAGGTCAACGAGGCCATCGTGCTCACCATCACCGAATACGCCAGGAAGGCACCGTCAGCACCGGGAATGATGCCCATCGTGGTACGCAACGCCTCTGGCATCGACTGGTAGAGGCTGAGATCGATCTGGGTGTACGCGGCCATCGCCATCACCAGAATCGCGCCCAATGAGATCGCGGCCACCAACATCTGCAACCAGTGCTCGGAGACCGAGCGAGCAGTCAGTGCGGCGTTCATCAGCGCACCGCCTCATTGTCGTCGCGATAGTAGGTGAGGAAGATCTCTTCCAGATCGGCTTCTGAACTGCTGATGTCCAGCAGCTGGTAGTGCCGGATGGCGGTCTGCAGCAGCTGCTCCATCTGTCCGTCGAAAGACATCCGGATGCGTTGGTCGATGACCTGGGCATCCTTGACCCCCGGCACCGCTTCGAAGACGGCGGCATCAGGGGTCTGGTCAAGCACCAGTTCGACCCGTCGGATGGCTTTGGCGCGCAGGCTGTCGACGTCCTCGACGGCCACCAGCTTGCCGTGACGAATGATGCCCACCCGATGGGCCACCCGCTGCACCTCGGACAGCGTGTGGCTGGACAGGAACACCGTGCGACCCTCTGCGGCCGCCCCTCGCATCATGGCCTGGAACTCGTGCTGCACCAATGGATCCAGCCCGGCATTCGGTTCGTCCATGATGAGTACCTCGGGTCGATGCATGAAGGCCTGGATCAGTCCGATCTTCTGCCGGTTGCCGGTGGACAGTTCCCCCACCTTCTTGGACATGTCCGCGTCCAGTCGGTCGACCAGTTCGTCCACCAGAGTCCAGTCGACACCGCCGCGCAGGCGGGCCAGAAATTTCAGTGTGTCCCTCCCGGTCAGGTTCGGGTACATCGACAGGTCACTGGGCACGTATCCCAGCTGCGGGCGAATCGTGACCGAGTCGTCGTGCACGTCGTGGCCGAGGATCCAGGCACGCCCGGAGGTGGCCCGGATCTCGTCCATCAGGGTGCGGATCATGGTCGACTTGCCGGCTCCGTTGGGGCCGAGGAAGCCGAAGACCTCACCGGCGGACACCTCCAGATCCAGATCGACGAGCGCCGGAAAGTCGCCGTAGTGCTTCGTCAGCTTCTCAGTGCGGATCGTTGCGTTCATCGTTCATCCTCTTGTTCGGAGATCAGTGGCATGGCATCGCTCACCTGGGCGGAGAACTCCTCGGTCAGGATGCCTTGGTACAGCTCGTAGCTGAGCGCGATGTAGTCGGCGACGGCTCGCTCGTCGGCCAGGCCGTCCAGCACGAGGTCAACGCCGAGTTCCTCCTTCACCAGCCGGTGCAGCAGCAGTTCCCCCAGCGCCCGGAGGATCAACATCGCCGCCCGCCGTCGCGGCTGGCTCGATTGACGCACCATCCCTTGCTCCACCGCGACCTGCAGATAGACCTCGGCGTCGTCGATCATGGTTCTGACGAGCTTGTGCACGGTGGGCGAATCATCGGTGAGGCGATTCACCAGATAGCGCATCAGGTACATCTGCTCGTCGCGGAGACCAGCCAGCGGGTTCAATGCCGCTGATGGATTCATCTGCGCCTGCTTCAGCTTCGAGAGCTCGCCGCTCACCTGTGCGTCACAGGCCTCGAGCAAACCCTCCATCGAGCCGAAATGATGGGCAACCAATCCAGCCGATACCCCGGCGCCACGCGCCACGCTGCGCGCAGTCAGCGCAGTGGCGCCACTCTCGGCGATGATCGCAACTGCCGCCTGCCGCAACCTGGCTTGGGCCGTCAGGTCGCCCGGGGGACCCACTTGGGACGTCATTGTACGAGCGTACAATAAGTTGTACGTATGTACAAGCACCTTTCCGCAGCGACCCGCCCGGCCCCGCAGAGGCCGGAAAGCAAGGGTGCAATACTGGAAATGGCGCCGCCACGCCGCATGGACACCAGAATCATCCAACGGCACCGACGATCATCCAGGAGTATTCGTGTCGGACGAACAGCAGAACCCTGCACCGCAACCGGGACAGAATCCCCCTCCCCCCCGCAACCAGCCGGGGCAGAACCCGGCGGCATCACAACAGCCGCCGGCGCCGAATCCGTACGAACAGCCATCTCCCTACTCCCAGGCGAACCCGTACCAACCGGCAGACCCGTACCAGGAACCCAACCCCTACCAGCTGCCGGGCGTCGGCAGCTACCAGGAGGCTCCGCAGGGTTACAGCTATCCCCCCGCAGTGCAAGCGCGCAGCCCGATGATGGGCCGGATTGCCCTGTTGTTGTCCGTTCTGGCACTTGTTGCCGGCGTCGTCAGTGGCGTCGGCATGGGAGAGGGCTACGGCCTGCTGATCCAGCAAGGTGCCGTTGACATCAACAGCGGAGACGTTGATCCCAGCAAGTTGGGGGACATGTCCGGAGTCGGCATCTGGGTGATGCTGATGATGGGCGGCTTCATCCTCGGCGTTGTGGGCCTGATCCTCGGCATCGTGGCGATGGCTCAACGACGCGGTCGCGGCACCGGCGTCGGTGCAATCCTCGTGGCCATCGTCGCACCGTTCGTCATGCTCAGCGTGATGATCATGGGGTTGGCCCCCTACATCCCGTAGCGGGCAGTCCGGCGAGGTTCAGCCGGCTGCGACCTCGGCGAAGCTCGCTTCCAGTTCAGCCTCCGCGGGATCGCTGACGAGTTCGACGCGTGCGACATCGCTGAGCCCGATCAGCCGCAGCGTCGAACCACGGGACTTCTTGTCCAGACTCATCCGCGAGCGCAATCGGTCCCAGTCGTTGATCGTCGCCCTGACCGGCAGCGCCACGCTTGACAAGATGTCACGATGGCGCTGTACGACCGCGGAGTCCAGACCAAGGATGCGGCGGCTGAGCTCGGCGGCAAACACCATGCCGATGCTGATCGCCTCACCATGGCGCACCTCGAATCCGCTCTCCGCCTCGATGGCATGTCCAAGAGTGTGTCCGTAGTTCAGTGACTCCCTGCCGATCCGTCCGGCACCCGAGGTGGCCTCGCGCAGGTCGTCGCTGACAACGGTGGCCTTCACCTGAACCGCCCGACGTACCAGCTCGGCGAACCTGAGCGAGCTCACGTCCCGCGCGTCGTCGGGGTCCTGTTCCACGAGGTCCAGGATTCGCGGATCGGCAATGAAGCCACACTTGATCACCTCCGCCAGTCCGGAACTCACCTCGGCGGCAGGCAGGGCACCGATCAGGTCCAGGTCGCACAACACGGCTACCGGTTCATGGAATGCGCCGACGAGGTTCTTGCCTGCCGGGATGTTGATACCTGTCTTGCCGCCGACCGCCGCGTCAACCATCGCGAGTACCGTCGTCGGGACGCTGACGTAGCGGACACCACGCAGCCAGGTGGCAGCCACGAAGCCGGCCAGGTCGGTGGTGGAGCCGCCGCCGACCCCGATCACCACGTCGGACCGGGTCATCCCGAACTCCGCCAGTGCGTCCCAGCAGCGACTCAGGATCGCAACCGACTTCGCCGACTCGGACGGCGGCACCTCGATCAAGGTCACTTCCGACCCGTTCTGCTCGATCAGGCCAGCGAGGTGGGCCGCGGTGTCACTCATCACGGCGGGATGGATGACGGCGGCGCGTGCACCGGTGGCATATTCCGACGCCTGAGGGAGGCAGCCATTGCTGATCGTCACCTGGTAGGGACGCTCGGCGTCCACCTGCACGTTCGTCACTGCGCCCTCCACATCACACTGGGCTCTCCGTATCAACCGCCCGTCGCTCAGGCGTCGGGATCGACGCCCAAGGCTTCCAGCACTGATCGTGCCACGGCATTGGGCCTTCCACTGTCGGAGTCCACCGTGATGGTGGCCACCTCGGCGTAGAGCGGATTACGTTCCGCCATCATCTGCACCAGTCGCGAGCGCACATTGCCCAGCAGCAGTGGCCGCTGTTTGTTCATTCCGACCCGGCGCGCGGCCTGGGCAGCCGACACCGTCAACCAGACCACCTGATGGGATGTCAGCGCTGCCCGGATCTCGGGATTGGTGACAGCTCCCCCACCCAGGGAAATCACCCCGGGGCTGCCCAACAGCTCGAGGGTCGCCTCGCGTTCCAACTGGCGGAAACGGGGTTCGCCGTCGTCGACGAAGATGTCCGAGATGGGCTTGCCCTGCTGTCGTTCGATGTGGGCATCGACGTCGATGAAGTCGAGCCCGAGCATCCTGGCCAGGATGCTCCCGATGGTGCTCTTGCCCGATCCGGGTGCCCCCACCAACACCAGGCTTGGTGCCACGATTGCTGCCTCCGGGTGCTGTTCGCTCATCGAGGCACCTCGAGGCCGCGCTCCGCCACGGAGGCCAGGTATGCCGTCAGGTTGCGTCGGGTCTCCCCAACCGAATCTCCACCGAACTTCTCGAGGACCAGTTCAGCCAGCACCAGCGCCACCATCGCCTCGGCGACCACGCCTGCTGCCGGTACCGCGCACACGTCCGACCGCTGGTGATGGGCCGAGGTGGCCTCACCGGTGGCCGTGTCCACTGTGCGCAGGGCGCGGGGAATGGTGGCGATCGGCTTCATCGCAGCGCGTACCCGCAACACGTCCCCGGTACTCATGCCACCCTCGGTGCCGCCCGAATGGCGACTCGCTCGGCGGATTCCCTGTGCCGTTGGCGTGATCTCGTCGTGGGCCCGGCTGCCACGGACCCGCGCCAGCTCGAAACCGTCACCCAATTCGACACCCTTGATCGCCTGGATGCCCATCAACGCACCAGCCAATCTGGAATCAAGTCGACGATCGCCCTGGATGTGCGACCCGAGCCCGGGTGGCAGCCCGTAGGCGAGCACCTCAACCACACCACCGATGGTGTCCCCCTCACGATGACATGCGGCAACCTCGGCCTGCATCGCCCGGGATGCTTCCTGCTCGAAGCAACGCACCGGATCCGCATCGATCGCCGCCAGATCGTCCGGCCCGGGCAGTACCTCGTTCCCGCTGCGAACCGGCCCCAACTCCACCACGTGACTGAGTACCCGAATGCCGTCCAGCTGGGCCAGGAAGTTCTGTGCAACTCGACCGAGCACCACCCTCGCCGCCGTTTCGCGGGCGCTGGCACGCTC
>JAGXHS010000123.1 GCA_024636075.1 Propionibacteriaceae bacterium | reverse complement strand
CTGTCACACCGAGTTCAGCGATCTGATCCGCTTCACCGGCTCGCTGCAGTTCAGTGCCGTGGTGCGATGGCCCCGGACCATGCCGCAGTTGGGCGTGGGACACCTGAGGAGGATGGCTGCGGCCCGGGCAGCGCTGGAGCAACTGCCGGGACTGCACCTGGCGGGTTCATCGATCGACGGCCTGGGCGTCGGCGCCACCATCAAATCCGGCCTGCGGGCGGCAGAAGCCTGCCTGACCACCGCCGCGGCCTCACCTGGAGAGGGGCATTCATGACCCGCGTCCATTCCGCACCGGTGGTGCGCACAGTCCGCCACGATCTGAACGAGAAGCCCTTCATCGTGATCTGGGAGGTCACCAGGGCTTGCGCGCTGGTCTGCAAGCATTGCCGGGCCGATGCCCAGCACCAAGCCGATCCTCGCCAGTTGAGCACCGGGCAGGGCAAGCGTCTGCTGGACGAGTTGGCCGCCTACCCGACACCACGTCCGCTGGTGGTGTTCACCGGTGGTGACCCTTTTGAGCGGGAGGACCTGGCCGAGTTGTGCAGCCATGGCACCCAGCAGGGTTTGTCCATCTCGCTGTCCCCGTCGGTGACACCCAAAGTCACCCCAGAGCGGCTACGAGAGCTGCGCATCGCGGGAGGCAAGGCGATGTCGGTGAGTCTGGACGGCGCCGAGGCCGAAACGCACGACGCGTTCCGAGGCTTCCCCGGCACCTTCGAAGCCACCCGGGAGGCTGCTGGCTGGATCAATGCAGCGGGGTACCGACTGCAGGTCAATTCGACGTTGACCAAGGGCAACATCCACGAGGCTCCCTGGCTGCTGAAGACCGTAGTGGAGATGGGCGCCAAGATGTGGTACACCTTCTTCCTGGTTCCCACCGGTCGAGGCGCGGCGCTGGCATCGCTCGACCCCGAGGAACGTGAGGACGTCCTGCACTGGCTGCACGACGTCTCCGACCGGATCGCGATCAAGACCACCGAAGCGCCGCAGTACCGCCGCGTCGCCCTGCAGCGCGACGCGGCAAAGGCGAGCGGGCAGCCGCTGCCCCGGCGCGGCGAGCTGCATCAATGGCTCACCGACGAGACCACCCGTCTGATGGGTGCGACGCCGGACGTGCCGCGTCGACCCAGAGCACCGATGGCGGTGAACTCGGGTTCCGGATTCGCTTTCATCGACCACGTCGGTGACGTCTACCCGTCCGGTTTCCTGCCGCTGCACTGCGGCAATGTCACCCGGACATCGTTCCGCGAGATCTACTCCGAAGCCGAGATCATGCAGAAGCTGCGCCAACCATCCGGTTTCGGCGGCAAGTGCGGAGTCTGTGAATTCAATTCGGTGTGTGGTGGTTCGCGATCCACCGCCTACGCACTGACCGGCGACCCGTTGGCCGCCGATCCCAGCTGCGTGTATCAGCCCGAGGCCTGGCAGGACGAGCGCGTGGTACAGACCACCAGCACCCATCCCAGCCCGACGATCTGAACTTCGGGCGCTCGGCTCCCATTGATCCAACCTGTTCTGGCCAACCGGATGCTTACCGAAGGTGTCGCCGCGCGATCAGCACTCTTTTGGGTCGCGAGGTCGACCCCGATTCGTGCTCGGGGCGGCTATGCGTCAGCATGTATGCCATGTTGCACATGATTTTCGACCTGGGTGGCGTGCTGGCCAGCCTAACCAGTCAAGTGGCTGTTGCTGCTGAGACGATGGGTGTGGACCCTGCCATCGTCGATGCACACTACTGGCGCGACCGAGCGGCCTACGATGCCGGCTGGACGAATCAGGAGTACTGGGGTGGTATCGCCGAGCGGGCCGGCATCCAGATCAGCGCCGAGACAGCCGATCAGCTGAGCGCCGACGATGCTCGGCTGTGGACCCAAATTCGGGCATCGGCGCAGCAGATCGTGACCGAGCTGCGAACCGCAGGGATCATGATGCACGTGCTCTCCAACGCGCCGGCGGACATGGCTGCCGCCATCGATCAGAGCAGCTGGCGGCAGCTGTTCGACCACGTCTTCATCTCGGGAGTGATCGGCGCCATCAAGCCTCAGGAAGAGATCTACGCACACGTCGAGCGGGAGCTGGATGCCCGCGGAGAACACCTCGTGTTCATCGACGACCGCGAGGCGAATGTGATCGCAGCAGCGCGGCGCGGCTGGATCACCCACCTGTGGCAATCTGACGAGGACACCGCAAGCTGGCTGCGGGCGAAGGGCCTGTTGCCCAGCTCAGCCTGAGGCGACCATCCGGCCGTTCCGGTACCAGTCCCGGAACTGCCGGATGCGCCACAATGAGAAGGTGTTTGACTTCGAATCGTTGACCGCTGCCGACCTGAGACGTCGAGGTGGCTTGAAATGGAGTCTGTTCGGATCCGACGTGCTCCCGTTGTGGGTGGCGGAAATGGACTTCCCCACCGCGCCGGTCGTGCAACGGGCGATCGAGCAGGCCGTGCAGGACTCCTCCTTCGGCTACCCCGGTCCGGCTCCGGAACTGAGCGAGGCATTCGCCCAGTTCAGTGAGCGGCGTTTGGGCCTGGCCATCAACCCCGACTGGTGCGGCTATCTCCCTGATGTGCTTCGCGGCGTTGAGCTCGGGATCGAGACCTACTCGCCACCCGGCAGCGCAGTCGTGGTCACCACGCCCGCGTACATGCCATTTCTGGACCTGCCCCACGTGCAGCTGGGCAGACCGCGCAGCATCGTGCCGCTCACTGACGCTCCAGACTTCCAACTCGATCTCGACGGGATCGACGCGGCCTTCTCGGCCGGTGCCCGCAGCATCATCCTCTGTCAGCCCTACAACCCGACCGGACAGATCCTGGCGGTCGATCAGCTGCGTGCTCTGGCTGAGATCGTTGATGCGCATGGAGCCGTGGTGATCTCCGACGAGATCCACGCTCCGCTGACCCGTCGTGGTGTGCAGAGCATCAGCTACGCATCCGTGTCAGAGCTGGCCGCTTCGCATTGTGTCACCGTGACGGCAGCGTCCAAGTCGTTCAGCATCCCCGGGCTGAACTGCGCGGTGGTGGCGCTGCACACCGAGGAGAACTGGAAGACCTGGCGGTCGATTCCCGGGCTGCGCACCCATGGCACGAGCCCGATCGGCATCACCGCGTCGACGGCCGCCTTCACCGGGGGTGACGAATGGCTGGATGCCTGTCGGGACTACCTCGACGACAACCAGCGGTTCGTTGGTCAGTATCTCGGTGAGCAGTTGCCCGAGGTCGGCTGGACACCCGCCGATGGAACCTACTTCGCCTGGCTGGATTTCCGAGAGCTCCAGTTGCCGCCCGATCCGGCTGCCTGGCTGCGCTCGAAGGCGAAAGTGGCGCTGAACTCCGGGCCCACCTTCGGTCCCGGTGGTGAAGGATTCGCCCGGCTGAACTTCGCCACCAGCAGGGCCATCCTCACCGAGGCATTGGACCGAATCACCGCTGCACTGGCGGCGCGCTGACCGGGGCTCAGTCGGGGAGAATGCCTGCGGCTGCTGCCGCTGCCCGGTACTTCTGAGCCAGCGTGTCGATGGTTTCGTGGGCGTTCAGTCCGCTGGGATTCGGAACCAGGAACAGGCGTGCTCCAGCCATCAGCTCCGGCTGCTCCCCCGCCTTCGCGTCACGCCGAGCGAACGCCGTCCGATAGGCGGTGATCGCGGCCACCGCAACCACGGCGGGGCGATGCCGCCCCACCAGACGAACAAGCCGTTGGCCTCCTTCGACCAGTTCGCTGCTGACGAGTTCGTCGGCCCGGGCCGTGGTGCGGGCCACCAGATTGGTGTGCCCGATACCCAGGTCGACCAGCAACTGCCGGTCAGCAGCTGAATAGCCTTGACTGGGGTCGATCAGTCGGGGAGTGATCCCCGCACGGTGCAGTGCCGGATAGAAGCGGTTGCCCGGACGAGCGAAGTGCGCTTGGGCTGCGGTGGTCCACAGGCCGGGGTTGATGCCGACGAAAAGCAGCCGCATGTCGTCGGGGATGAGGTCGTCGATGGTGTGATTGCGAGCGGCGTTCAGCTCGGCGCGGGTGAAGCTCATCGGTCGCTCCCCTCCCGCTGGACTGTCAGGAAGGTATCGTAGCGCCAGAACGAGGGAGCGAGTGGGATCGCGATTGCGACCAGCATCACCACCATGGCGCCGCCGACCACCGTGGTGATCACCGGGCCCCACTGGTCAGCGGCCACCCCGTGCAGCACGTCGGCGATCCGTGGCCCGCCGACGACGACCACGGTGAACACCCCTTGCAGCCTGCCCCGAAGCGCGTCGTCGGCGGCTTCCAACAACATCGACTGCCTGAAGGCAGCAGACGCGATGTCAGCGGCACCACCGGCAGCCAAGGCGACCACGGCGATCCACAGCCACCGGTCCAGACGGCCGTCGGCCATGCCCACGGCACTGCCGAAGCCGACAATCGCCAGGCCCCACACGATGATGAGCAGTGCGACCGCGCGCCCGTGGCGGCGCACCGACGACACCCAGCCGGAGAAGACACCACCCACGAGCGATCCCGCGGGGATGGCGGCGTAGAGCGCTGCGAAGGCAAGTCCGCCCGCCTCCGGACCGCCGAATTCGATGTGTGCCATCTCGGGGAAAAGAGCTCGTGGCATGCCGAAGACCATCGCAATCAGGTCGACCACGAACGACATCAGCAACACCGGCTGCCGGATGAGGTAGCTGAAACCTTCGATCACTGATCGCAGTCCCGGTGAGCTGACTGTTCCCTGCACCGGCAATCGCGGCAACACCAGCACTGCCCACAAGGTGGCCAGCAAGGTGATGGCGTCGATCAGGTACAGCGACTCCAGACCGATGACCGGGATCAACACCCCGGCCAGCAGAGGGCCTGCCACCGCCCCGGAGACCAAGACCGTCATGTTCAGCGAGGCGGCAGCCGGCAGCAGCTCAGCCGGGATCAGCGCGGGCAGGATCGCGTTGCGAGCCGGCGAGTTCAAGGCGAAGAAGGCCTGCTGCACCGAGAACAATCCGAGCAACAGCCAGACATTCCGGTTGTCCGCGGCGGCCTGCAGGTAGAAGAGAAAGCTGGTCACGAT
>JAGXHS010000122.1 GCA_024636075.1 Propionibacteriaceae bacterium | reverse complement strand
GTCGACCACGTTGCTGAGGACGGCGACTTCGGGGACTTCTGCCGGGTGGCCGTGCAGCTGGACGAGTACCATCCGGGCTCGCCCAGCATCCTTGCCGCGTTGTTGATGAACCGGGTCCTCCTGGAGCCCGGGCAGGCATTGTTTCTGCCCGCCGGAAACCTGCACTCCTACCTTCGGGGAACTGGCGTGGAGGTGATGACCAGCTCTGACAACGTGATTCGGTGCGGCCTCACCAAGAAGCACATCGACGTCACCGAGCTCGTCCGGGTGGTGAATTTTCGGTCCGGACCAGTCGCCGTCATCGATCCATCGCCGGAAGGGCCCGGCCTCTGGCGTTACGTCACCCCGGCACCCGAGTTCGCCACCTGGCGGATCGAAGTGTCCAGCCCGGTCGTGGCCACCGTCCCAGTAACCAATCGAGGACGGATCCTGCTGGTGCTGGACGGCCACCTCAGCGACCAACACGGCAACGAACTCATCCAGGGACAGTCAGCCTTCATCCCTGCCGGTGAAGTGGTCCAACTTTCCGGCGATGCCTTCGCCGTCCTGGCAGCCAGCGGAGTCTGAGAGACGCAGTGCCGCACTGCCTGCGTTCGACAGGCGGGCGGGACGGCGGCAGAATGGTGGCTGCTGATTCCCAGCACGCCTCCGTAGCTCAGCGGCCAGAGCACTCGCCTTGTAAGCGAGCGGTCGAGGGTTCGACTCCCTCCGGGGGCTCCGCCCGGTGAGTTGAGACATCGCCCGGCACAGCTGTCTGGATCGGTCACGCCGCGGCAACCCGCTCCACACCGCCGAAAGGTGCGCTCACGCCGCCGCTGGTGAGTCGCGCTGGCGTACTGGGAGCTACAGACGTCAGCGTCACGGATCTCGAGCGGACCACTCCGTGCAGACTCTGCGCGGCTCGAGCGCGCCCGGTTGGGATCGTTGACACGAGTTGCGGCAGACTGTGGCGAGTGACGCGCGAACAAGGCAAGTGGGAAAGAATAGTGGCTTCCAACCCGGACCATTCACAGCAGTACGTGGACCGGTTCCGCCGGATGGCGGCGGAGGGGACGGATCTGTTGGGCGAGACCCGCTTGGTGGACACCTTGGCGCCGCGGAGCGCACGCATTCTGGACGCCGGGTGTGGGCCTGGTCGACATGCTGGGCGCCTGCACGAGCTCGGCCACACCGTGGTGGGAGTGGACATCGATCCCGTCCTGATCGACGCCGCTCAGCAGGACCACCCTGGGCCGATCTATCTGGTGGGTGACCTCTGTGATCTGGACCTGACGTCACGTGGCATCGACGAGCCCTTCGACGTGATCCTGTGCGCAGGCAATGTGATGGGTTTCCTGGCTCCCAGCGGCCGGCGCGATGCCTTGCGGGCGCTGGCAACCCATCTGAAGCCTTCGGGGCGTGCCGCCATCGGTTTCGGGGGAGGTCGAGGCTACGATTTCGGGGAATTCATCGTCGACGCCGAGCACAGTGACCTGCGACTGGAACTGGCTCTCAGCAGCTGGGACCTACGCCAGTTCGAGGAGGACTCAAATTTCCTGGTGACCGTTTTCGGTCGCGCCTGAATCCGTCGGTGGAGCGGCGTCAGCTGAGGCCCGCGTCGTGCACCTTGATGGCGATCTGCACCCGATTGGTGACGCCCAGCTTGGAGAAAATGCGCGTCACGTGAGCCTTGACGGTGGCCACGCTCATGTAGTGCCTACCGGCGATCTCCGCGTTGGAGAGCCCCTGCCCGATCGCCAGTGCGACATCGCGTTCACGGTCGGTGAGTTCGCCGAGCTCTGCGAGCGCATCGTCCTTCCGGCTGGCTCCCATGCTCTGCGTGGCGACGGCGATCAGCTGGTGCACCACCGTCGGTGAAAGGCTGTGCTCGCCGTCCACAACCTGGTGGATCGCCTCCACCATCCGCCCGGGAGGGGTGTCCTTCAACAGGAACCCGTCAGCGCCCAGGTGCAGTGCCCGCAACACCAGATCATCGGAGTCGAAGGTGGTCAGCACGATGACGTGTGGCGGATCCTTGCGCTTCAACAACTCTGCGGTCGCCGACAGCCCATCCATCCGCGCCATCCGGATGTCCATCAGCACCACGTCGGGCGACAGTCGCTGCACCAAGGCAGCCACCTCGTCGCCGTCACTGCCTTCCCCGACCACGGTGATGCCGGAATTGCCGCCCAATATCAACTTGAGCCCGGCCCGCACGAGGGCATCATCGTCAATCAGCAGCACCGAAATGTCGTTCACCACGGGAACCATGCTCTCAGTTCGAAGGCGTTGTCGGAAGTGACCTCGTACTTCGCCCAACCACCGGTCAGTTCGGCCCGTTCCCGCGCTCCGACCAGGCCGAGACCGGAGCCCGGGAGCGCCGCCGAAGCACTGGCATTCCCGGACAGCGGATTTCGTATCGTCAGTTCGAGCCCACGCCCGGGAGCTCCGGCGACTCTGACCGCGATGGGGCTTCCCGCAGCGTGTTTCCGCGCATTGGTCAGGGCTTCCTGAACGACACGATAGGCGTGTCGACTGATGGTTCCGGGCAACAGCTCCGGGTAGGCCACTTCGTCGATGTATTCCACCTGAGCACCACCTGCCTCAGCATCGGTGAGCAGTTCAGCGATGTCGCGCAGCAAGGGCTGCGGCTTCTCCGGCGGGGCCCACTCCAGCATCGTGCTCGATTCACCCGCATCGTCCTGCCGGAGCGATCCCAGCACGGTGCGCAATTCGGTCATCGAGGCGTGGGCGTTCTCCTGAATGGTGCGGGCGATCTCGCGGGTCTGCTCCGGACTCAGGTCGTCACGGTATGCCAGCACCCCGGCGTGCATGCTGACCAGGGAGATCCGGTGGGCCAGCACGTCGTGCATCTCTCGGGCGATCCGGTTGCGCTCGGCGGACTGACCTTGCAGCGCGCTCAGCTCTGCGGTTCGTTCGGCACTCTCGGCACGATCCTTCAGCGATGCCATCAAGTCCCGGCGGGCACCCACGTAGAACCCGATCACGACGTACAGCACGACCGCACCCACTTCGGCGGTGATTTCAGAGATCCAGCCCAACACCCCGGGGCCGAATCCTGGCCCACCGATACCCAACGTCACTCTGGATGACCATGGGTTGACCAGTAGGCCTACCACCACGCAGCCGAGATACACGCCGGAAGCGATCCACACCTCGCGCCATCGGCGACGGGTGCACAGACTGATCAACGCCCATGCAGTGATCGGTCCGGCCACGAATGTGATGGCGTTGAGCACCGACAGGAAGCTCAGCACGCGCAGTGGGTGACGCCGTCGGTAGCGGATGATCCACACCGCCACGACGGACACCGCGACAGACAGCCAGATGTACCACAAGGGCGGAGGGACGACCTCGGATGTGTTGTCGGGGCTGTCCGACAGGACGCGCAGCGCCAACAGGAGCAGCAGACTGAACGCGATGGCCAGGGTGGCCAACCCATAGCGCCAGACCTTGTCGAAGGTCCGTAGTCGAGGCGGCGGGTACTGCTGAGCTTGGCGGCTGGGGACCGGCCCACGCTCAACCACCCCGGCTGGCTGCGGTGCCCCGGGAATCGGGAAGCCGTGGGGTGGGGCACCAGGCGCCCGGGGCCGATGCTGCCGGTATTCGGTCACGTACATCACCCTACGCAGGCAGCCAGCAACCGAGCATCCTCGGGTTGCCGACCCCGGACTTTTCGCGATTCCCCCGCGGTCGCCCCCACACCGTCGCCCTCGCATCCGTCGCTCCCGCCAGCGTCCGGACGCGAGGGTGATGTGCTGCTGCAAGCGTGCCGAACGTTCCCGAGCGCAACGACACCTCGGGCGCGGAAGCGACCTGACGGTCGGGATTGAGGTGTACTGGGGTGATGAGTACCACAGCGAGCATCGCCGTCTGGCGCGGTGACATCACCACCCTTGACGTGGATGCGATCGTGAACGCCGCCAATTCGTCGTTGCTCGGCGGTGGTGGCGTGGACGGCGCCATCCACAGGGCTGCTGGTCCCGATCTCCTGGACGAGTGTCGGCGTCTACGGGCGGGCACACTGCGCCAGGGGCTACCACCAGGACAGGCGGTCGCCACGGGCGCTGGACGCCTACCATCCCGGTGGGTGATCCACACCGTCGGACCGGTGTTCGACGGCAGCGCCGAATGCGAACGATTGTTGGCCAGCTGCTACACCGAATCGATGCGGATCGCCGACGAGCTGGGCGCCACCTCGATTGCGTTCCCCACCATCTCGGCCGGGGTGTACGGCTACCCGATGCCGGCGGCGACCCGTGTCGCGGTGGAAGCTCTCCACGATTGCGAGACCTCCGTGAAGAAGATCGTGCTGGTGGCGTTCAATTCGGCTGCCGAGGACGGATACCGCGCCGCACTGGACGAGCGCCACCGCACCGAATGATCGCCACATCCCGGGCTGCGGTGGGATCCGTTCAGCTCTTCCGCTTGCGACCGTTCCAGATGGTGGTGCCGATCACCAGCACCACGAGACCGATCGCCACATAGTTGGCGATCTTGGCGTACCCCTTGAGCAGTTCCACCGCCGGTTCACCGACGGCCCATCCGAGCAGGAAATAGGCGATCAACCACACGGTGGAGGCAACGAAGTCCAGCGCCATGAACTTCTTCCAACTCCAGCCGGACGCCCCGGCGAGCACGAAGATCACCTGCATCAAGGGCAGCGGGATTGGCACGTAGGCAATGAACATACCGAAGACGCCGAACTTCTGGGCCACCCGTTCCGCGCGGGCAAAGTTGCGGGCGGCGCGATCGCTGCGACCAGCCCAGACCTCGATCATGCCGCGACCCCACAGCTTGCCGGCCCACCAGAAGACCCAGTCGAGCTTGATGCTCATCAGACTGCCCGCGAGCATGGGCCACCACCACGCCAAGTAATCGCCCACCGATGCCAGTGCGCCAAGAGCCGCCGAGCCGGACCGGGAACCAGTGAGCGCCACCAACAGCGACGGGTTGAGCCCCAACAGCCAACCCCGCAGCGGCAGCATGGCCAATCCGAACAGTCCCATGAAACCGATCCAGCCCATGCAGGCAAGATCGGAACGAGTGGGCTTGTGCCGCCACGGCATGTTGGGATCGTCCCACCACTCCTTGGGGGCGGAGGTCCCGCGTGCCTCCGCCCCCTCGGACGGATCGGGGGGTGCGGTGGGCAATTCTCCGGCCAGTCGGGCAGCTTCCACCTGGAAGGGTTCGGGTCCCGGGTCGAAGGGTTCGGGTCCCGGGTCGCCTGCGGTCGGTTTGTTCATCACTGCGAAAGGTTACCCGAGCTGGTGATCGACACGTCCACGAGCAGTCAGCCCAGCACCGTCGCACGTGCCGCCACAAAGGCGTCGACGGCGTGTTGCAGGTCACTGCGGGTGAGGGCGGCGGACATCTGGGTACGGATCCTGGCTGCACCTCTGGGCACCACCGGATAGCTGAACGCTCGAACATAGACACCGTGGGCCAGGATCTCCTCGGCCATCTGCGCCGCAACGGCGGCGTCACCGATCATCACCGGCACGATTGCATGGTCGGATTCCGGGATCTCGAAACCTGCCTCAGCCATGGCGGACCGGAACCAGATGGTGTTCTCGCGCAGCTGGTCCAACAATCCAGCCGATTCCCGGAGAAGGTTGAGGGTCGCAATCGCTGCTGCAACGATGGCCGGCGCCAGCGAGTTGCTGAAGAGGTAGGGGCGGGATCGCTGCCTCAGGATGTCGACGATCTCCTGCCGTGCGGCGGTGTACCCACCGGACGCGCCCCCGAGTGCCTTACCGAGGGTTCCGGTGACGATGTCGACCCGATCCTGGACGCCGAATTTTTCCGGGGTGCCGGCGCCGCTGGGCCCGACGAAACCGACAGCGTGCGAATCGTCGACCATCACCAATGCGTCGTGCTTGTCCGCCAGTGCACAGATCTTGTCCAGCGGAGCCACGTAGCCGTCCATCGAAAAGACCCCGTCGGTGGCGATCACCCGGCGTCTTGCACCGGAGGCCTCGACCAATCTGGCTTCGAGATCGTCCATGTCGCGATTCCGGTATCGGTACCTGGCCGCCTTCGAAAGCCGCACCCCGTCAATGATGGACGCGTGGTTGAGCGCGTCGGAGATGATGGCATCCTGCTGGTCGAAAAGGACCTCGAAAAGGCCGCCGTTCGCGTCGAAGCATGACGAGTAGAGGATGGCGTCATCAGTGCCAAGCAGCTCCGACAGCCCGCGCTCCAGGTCGAGATGCGGCTGCTGGGTGCCGCAGATGAACCGCACCGAGGCCATCCCGAAACCCCACTCGTCCAGCGCTGATTTGGCGGCAGCGATCAGCACCGGGTGGTCAGCCAGGCCGAGGTAGTTGTTCGCGCACAAGTTGAGTACCGTATGACCGCCCTGGATGCCGATGTGCGCGGACTGCGGCGTGCTGAGCGCAGCTTCGGCCTTGAACAGACCTTCGTCGCGCAGTGACTGCAGCTCCGCCGCAAGATCCTGAGCTATGTGTTGGTATGGCTGGGATGTCATCGTTTTCCGCCGTTCGAATCAAGCAGCACATGGTCGGTCCACTCGAGCAACACTTTGCCAGCGGCACCGCCGCCGGCTGCAGCGAAGGCCTCCTGGTGGTCCGAGTAGTGGAAACGGTGCGTGATGACCCCCGAGATGTCCAGGCCGCACTGCACCAGGACACTCATGGCGTACCAGGTCTCGAAGATCTTGCGTCCGTACACACCCTGAATGGTGAGCATGTTCAACACCACCTTGGCCATGTCGAGCTGGATCTCCGACGGCGGAATCCCCAACATGGCGATCCGCCCACCGTGAGTCATGTTGACGATCATGTCGGCCAACGCTGCTCCCGAACCCGACATCTCCAAGCCCACGTCGAATCCTTCGCACATCCCCAACTGCTGTTGGGCGTCGGCGAGGGTCTCGCGCGTGACGTTGATCGCGACGTCGATCCCCAACGACCGGGCCAGATCGAGCCGGGCGTCCGAGAGGTCGGTGATCACCACGTTGCGGGCGCCGGCATGACGGGTTACCAGTGCCGCCATCGTGCCGATCGGCCCCGCACCGGATACCAGCACGTCCTCGCCCAGGCAGGGGAACTGCAGCGCGGCATGGACCGCGTTGCCGAAAGGATCGAAGATCGCGGCAACGTCAGGATCAATCGCGGTCCGATGCACCCAGACGTTCTGCGCCGGCGTGGAAAGATACTCGGCGAACGCTCCGTCGATGTGCACGCCGAGAGCCTTGGTCTGAGCGCACAGGTGCCGTTTGTCAGCCAGACACGACCGGCATCGGCCGCACACCTGATGCCCCTCGACCGAACAGAACATGCCCACCTCGAGATCTTCGACGGCTGATCCGACCTCGACGATCTCACCGCACAGCTCATGTCCGACGATGATCGGCACGCTGACGTTGGCCGCTGCCCAGCCGTCCCAGTTGAGGATGTGCAGGTCGGTGCCACAAATCCCGGTCCTGGCCACCCTGATCAGCACGTCGTTGGGCCCAGCGTTCGGTACGGGGACATCCATCAGCTCAAGTCCGGGTTGAGCCTGCGTCTTGACCAGTGCCTTCACTATCCCCTCCAGACGCCAGCATTTCACCATGAATGCTAGTCCCTGCCACGGCCCTCGAAGCACCCGGCTGTTCGCGCCCCGCAGGTGCTGCAACAAAGCCTCGGCGTACCTGCGGTGCGACCGTTCGCTGTGCGATACTGCGAATGATCGAGAATGACCTCGGTCACTTCCACAACGGATCGTCGGGCACGTACCTGCCCGTGGAAAGGAACTCGGCATGGCTACCGTAAACTTCAGGGACGCCTCGCGCGTCTATCCGGGCACTGATCGCCCGGCTGTCAACAAGCTCAACCTCGACATCGGTGATGGCGAATTCATGGTGCTCGTCGGCCCCTCCGGCTGTGGCAAGTCCACGTCGCTGCGGATGCTCGCCGGCCTCGAAGAAGTGAACTCCGGTTCCGTCTACATCGGCGACCGTGATGTCACCGACCTGCCGCCGAAGGATCGCGACATCGCGATGGTCTTCCAGAACTACGCGCTCTACCCGCACATGACCGTCGGCGACAACATGGGCTTCGCCCTCAAGATGCAGAACGTCGCCAAGGAGGAGCGCCAACAGCGCGTTCTCGACGCAGCCAAGGTGCTCGGCCTGGAAGACTTCCTGAACCGCAAGCCGAAGGCACTGTCCGGTGGCCAGCGCCCGCGTGTCGCGATGGGCCGCGCCATCGTGCGTAACCCGCAGGTCTTCCTGATGGACGAGCCGCTGTCGAACCTGGATGCGAAGCTGCGCGTGCAGACCCGTACCCAGATCGCTGCCCTGCAGACCCGACTGGGCGTCACCACGGTGTACGTGACCCACGACCAGATCGAGGCCATGACGATGGGTGACCGGGTCGCGGTGTTGAAGGACGGCATCCTGCAGCAGGTCGACACCCCGCTGAATCTCTACGACACCCCGGAGAACCTGTTCGTGGCAGGCTTCATCGGCTCGCCCGCCATGAACCTGATGCAGGGTACCGTGGTCGAGGGCGGGGTGAAGCTCGGGGACTACACCGTGCCCGTGCCCCGCGAAACCCTGAAGAAGGCACACGCTGAGAAAACACTCACCTTGGGCATCCGTCCCGAAACCTTCAGCGTGGCCGACGACGACGACGGCATCCCGATCGAGGTGGAGCTCGTCGAGGAACTCGGCGCCGACTCGTACCTGTACGGTATCCTCGCCGGGTTCCCAGAAGACGAGAAGCTGGACGCCCCGCAGATCGTGGCTCGCATCAAGGGGGCCCGTCAGACTCCGAACCGCAACACCGAAGTGCGTCTGGCCATCGACCCAGACCACGTGCACGTGTTCAGCGACGATTCCTTGGCGCGGCTGTCCTGATCCAGCACCTCAGCACGACCAGTGGGGTCACGCCGACACGGCGGGGCCCCACTGTCGTGTTGTCAGCATTGCCGTGCTGTCAGCGGTTCTACGCCCGCAGCATGGACGGCGGCAGATCTGCGGTGGTCAGGCCCTAGGGTCGTGCGGGACCCGTTGCGATCAAGGAGCGTCATGAGCCGCATCACCACCCGCGTCACCCAGGCGATCCGCGCTGGACTGGAGTCGGACACCCAGTACGGCGCCGTCGTGCCGCCGGTGTACCTGTCCACGAACTTCGCCTTCGAGTCCTTCGCCTCCCCCCGCCGTTACGACTACACCCGCAGCGGAAACCCGACCCGGGACCAGCTTGCTGAGGCGTTGACGATGCTCGAGGGTGGTGCGGGCGGGGTCGTCGTGGCCACCGGGATGGCAACAGTCACGCTGTGCCTGGAGGCCTTGGTGCCGGTTGGGGGCCGGATCGTCGTGCCGCACGACTGCTACGGCGGCTCATGGCGGCTGTTCAGCTGGTTGGCCGACGCCGGACGATTCCGCGTCGACTTCGTCGACCAGACGGACCCGGACGCACTGGCAGTCAGCCTCGCGACTCCAGCAGATTTGGTCTGGATCGAGACCCCGTCGAACCCGCTGCTCCGGGTCACCGACATCTCTGCTGTCGCCGCGGCGGCCCATGACGCTGGCGCCGTCGTCGCGGCTGACAACACCTTCTGTTCACCCCTGCTGCAGCGCCCACTGGAACATGGCTGTGACGTGGTGGTGCATTCCACCACCAAGTTCATCAACGGCCACTCCGACGTGGTGGGCGGTGCCGTCGTGGCGGCCACCACCGAGCTGCACGAGCAGCTGGCCCAATGGGCCAATGCGCTGGGCCTGACCGGCAGCCCTTTCGACAGCTACCTGACCTTGCGTGGACTACGTACCCTCGACGCCAGGATGCGCGTTCACCAGCTCAACGCCGCCGAACTGGTGGATCTGCTCGTCAGGCACCCTGCCGTCAGCGCCGTGCACTACCCCGGTTTGACGAGCCATCCGGGTCACCAGGTGGCAGCCCGACAGCAAGACGGATTCGGGTCGTTGTTCAGCTTCGAACTCTCCGGCGAACCCGCCGTCCGGGCGTTGCTGGACGGTCTGGCCTGCTTCGACCTGGCCGAGTCGTTGGGTGGGGTGGAGTCCCTGGTGTCACATCCGGCCACCATGACCCATGCATCGATGACCCCGCAGGCCCGTCGGCAGGCCGGAATCAGCGACGGCCTGGTGCGCATCTCGGCAGGCATCGAGGATGCGCGCGATCTGGTGAGCGACCTGAGCGCTGGCCTGGATCGAGCCGCAGCTCTCTGAATCTCCCCGCTCCCGGAATCTCCTGCGTCTGGTTGCACCCGAGCGTGACAAGCACTTGGCCAGCTCACCGCGGTGGTTGCGGAGGGCGTATGGGTCACTGCATCTACCTTCGGTCGATCACGCATCGTGTCATCATGGGGGGGTGCCCCGATTCCTCTCCGCCGAGCCGGACACCCGCTTGCTGGCACTGCCTTGGGATGTCTCGTTGGCGGACTGGCCGGTCGAGCACCTGGTGGCGCTGCCCCGGGGAATCTCCCGGCACGTGGTGCGGTTCATCAGGGTCGGCGACAGTGTCTATGCCGCCAAGGAGGTGGTCGAACACCTGGCCGTGCACGAGTACCGGCTGCTAAGCGACCTGCAACGCCTCGGGACGCCGTCGGTGGATCCCATTGCTGTGATCAGCGGCAGGGAAACTCCGAGCGGGAAGCCCCTGGATCCCATCCTGGTCACCCGGCACCTGCAGTTCTCGCTGCCCTATCGGGCGCTGTTCTCCTCCGGCGTGCGCCACGACACGGTTCTTCGACTGCTGGACGCGCTCGTCGTGCTGATCGCCCGGATACACCTGCTCGGATTCCTCTGGGGTGACGTGTCGCTGTCCAACGTGCTGTTCCGTCGGGACGCCGGCGAGTTCGCCGCCTACCTCGTTGACGCTGAGACCGGCGAACTCCACGATCGGCTCTCTGCCGGGCAGCGCGAGCACGAGTTGCAGATCGCCCGCACGAACCTGTTTGGCGAGTTCTGCGATCTGGAGGCGGGCGGCCTGTTGGACGAGGCGCTGAAACCCCTCACCCTGGTCGAGACCATCGAAGCCCGGTACCGCGAGTTGTGGACGGAGCTGACGGCCGTGGAGGAGTTCGCCGGGAACGAGCTGCACCGAGTTGAATCGCGTGTGCGACGACTCAATGCCCTGGGCTTCGACGTTGCCGAACTGGACATCGAAACCTCCCCGGACGGCAATTCCATCCGCATCCAGCCGAAGGTCGTCGATGCCGGCCACCACTCGAGACGGCTGCTCAGACTGACCGGACTGGACACAGAGGAACACCAGGCCCGCCGCTTGCTCAATGATTTGGACACCTACCGGTTCCGCACCGGTCAATGGAACGTCGACCAAGCTGTGGTGGCGCACAAGTGGCTGACCGACAATTTCCAGGCGGTGGTTCGGTTGATCCCCCAGGAACTGCGCGCCAAACGCGATCTGGCGCAGGTGTTCCACGAGGTGCTCGACTACCGCTGGTACGCCTCGCAACGCGAATTCCGAGAAGTACCCATCGCCGAAGCCGCCATGGGGTACGTCAAGGACGTGCTGATCGATCTTCCCGATGAGGACATCAGCGCCGACGTCGCGGCCGCCGACCTCGGCCAAAGCCCGGTCAATCCCTACGATCCGTCGCAGGGATTCGACGACGACAACGGCGAGCAGCCCTACGACCCGTGGGAGGACGACGTCGAGGACGAAGACCTGCCGGCACCGTTCGGCGGATTCGACATCGACACCCTGCGAGCTGGGAAGAAGGGCTGAACGTTGCCACCAGCAGGTGACACAATGCCCACCCCGATCAGGGCCCACCCCGATCAGGGTTAGGCTTGCCCGGTGAGTTTCCGCCTCTACGACAGTGCTACCAGGCAGCTGGATGACTTCGTTCCGCTGGTTTCGGGGAAGGTGTCCATCTACCACTGCGGATTGACCGTGCAATCAGCACCACACCTGGGCCACATCCGCAAGGAGGTCGTCTTCGACGTGCTCCGCCGATGGTTGACCTGGAGCGGTTACGAGGTGACGGTGATCGCGAACGTCACCGACATCGACGACAAGATCCTCAGCAAGTCAGCCGCCCAGGGGACCGAGTGGTTCTCCCTCGCCTACCACTTCGAACGCGAACTCCACGAGGCCTACTCTGCGCTCGGATGCCTGCCCCCCACCTACGAACCACGTGCCACCGGGCACATCCCCGAGATGGTGGAACTGATCGGCACCCTGATCGAGCGTGGGCACGCCTACCCTGCCCCGGACGGGTCCGGAGACGTCTACTTCGACGTGCAGTCATGGCCACAGTACGGCGAACTGTCGAACCAGTCCGTCGCCAACATGGAACCCGCCGAGGACGCCGACCCGCGCGGCAAGCGCGACCCCCGCGACTTCGCACTGTGGAAGGGCCACAAGGACGGTGAACCCGGCACTGCGTCCTGGCCCGCTCCGTGGGGTCGCGGCCGACCGGGTTGGCACATCGAATGCTCCGCGATGGCTGGGAAGTATCTCGGTGACACCTTCGACATCCACGGTGGTGGGTTGGATCTGCGTTTCCCGCACCACGAAAACGAAATGGCCCAGTCACGCGCCGCCGGTAGAGGCTTCGCCAACCACTGGATGCACAACGCATGGGTCACCGCGGCCGGCGAGAAGATGAGCAAGTCCCTCGGCAACGGCGCTCTGGTGAGCGAGGTCGTGCAGCGGTACCCACCCCGTGCAGTGCGCTACTACCTGGTCGCACCTCACTACCGCTCCAGCATCGAGTTCAGCGACACCTCGCTGGACGAAGCGGCCGCATCGCTGTCCCGGATCGACAATTTCCTCAACCGCGCGGAGAGGGACGGCGCCACCACGGACGACACCACGCAGATCCCGCAGGCTTTCGCCGATGCGATGAACGACGATCTCGGCACACCGGGAGCGCTGGCGGTGCTCTACAAACACCTACGCGACGGCAACGCGGCGCTGAACGATGGTCGGCACGACGAATCGGCTGAGGCCTACCGGTCAGTGAAGGCGATGCTGGGTGTGCTGGGCCTCGATCCGGCCGATCCGATCTGGTCGCAGCGTTCAGCCGGCGACACCGATCTGAGTCCCGTGATCGACTCACTCGTCAGGAGTTTGCTGGAACAGCGAGCAACTGCTCGCGCGGCGCGGGACTGGTCCACGGCTGACGCTATTCGTGACACTCTTGCAGCGGCCGGGCTGCAGATTGATGACACCCCCAGCGGGGCCACCTGGAGTCTGGAGAAGTAGATGGCAGGAAATTCACAGCGCCGCGGCGCCACCACCAAGGGCAAGGGCCGCACCGCCGGTTCCGGAGGCCGGATCCGTCGCTCGCTCGCTGGCAAGGGGCCCACCCCCAAGGCGGAAGATCGTCCCTATCACAACGCCTACAAGTCCAAGAAGCCGGGCGCGCAGGGCGGCGGCGGAGCGCCCCGAAACACCACGAGCTCCGCCCCCCGCAGTGGAGCCGGCCCCGAATGGGTGTCCGGGCGCAACCCGGTGGTCGAGGCACTGCACGCCGGATTGCCGGTGAAGACGGCCTACATCGCCGAGGGCGCCGAACGTGATGACCGGCTGCGCGACATCCTGAAATTCACCGCGGAGCATTCCATTCCGATGCTGCAGACAACCCGCGGGGAGTTGGATCGGATGACTGGCGGAGCCGTGCATCAAGGCGTGGCGCTGCAACTGCCACCCTACGAGTACGCCCACCCCGAGGACTTGATGACCCTTGCCCTTGAATCCGACACCGAGGCCTTGATCGTGGCATTGGACCAGATCACTGACCCGCGCAACCTCGGTGCGATCATCCGCTCCGCGGCCGCGTTCGGCGCGCACGGGGTGCTCATCCCCGAGCGCCGCTCAGCCGGTTTGACGGCCGTGGCGTGGAAGACCTCTGCCGGTGCGGCTGCCCGGGTTCCGTTGGCTCGGGCGAAGAACCTGAATCGGGCGTTGGAAGACTACGAGAAGGCGGGCTTCACCATCATCGGGCTGGCTGGCGAGGCCGAGACGGACATCACCGCCGCCATGGGTCTCGACGGTCCATTGGTCGTCGTGATCGGTTCGGAGGGCAACGGTTTGGCTCGTCTGGTCCGCGAACACTGCCATCAACTGGTTCGGATACCGATCAGCAGCGAGGTGGAGAGTCTGAATGCCTCCGTGGCAGCCTCACTGGCACTCTACGAAGTGTCGCGCATCCGCGGAAACTGATCCTCTCGGTGCACAGCACCTGTGGTCCTGGATGTCGTCGGGGCAGCTGCCCCGCTAGATTGGAGGCCACGTCCACCAAGCGCCGAGGAGCTGTTCGTGTCAGATCTGTCCGCCAGTGAGATCTACCAGTCCATCCTGACCACCATTGACGCCGTCGAACCTCGGATCGCCGAGGCAACCCGCGCCGAGCTGGCGGACCAGCGATCCTCATTGAAGCTGATCGCCTCGGAGAACTATGCTTCTCTCGCGGTTCTGCTCACCATGGGTACCTGGTTCAGTGACAAGTACGCGGAGGGCACCGTCGGTCACCGGTTCTACGCCGGCTGCCAGAACGTGGACACGGTCGAATCGGTGGCAGCTGAGCACGCCCGCGAGCTGTTCGGCGCCGAGTACGCTTACGTACAACCACACTCCGGCATCGACGCCAATCTGACCGCCTTCTGGGCGATCCTGGCGAACAAGGTGGAGACGCCCGCGCTGGCCGAATTCGGGGCGAAGAACGTCAACGAACTCATCGAGACCGACTGGGAGACGCTGCGCCACCGCTTCGGTGACCAACGGCTGCTCGGTATGAGTCTGGACGCCGGCGGACACCTGACGCATGGCTTCCGACCGAACATCTCGGGCAAGATGTTCCACCAGAACTCCTACGGCACCGATCCCGAGACGCAACTGTTGGACTACGACGCGCTGGCCGCGCAGGCCCGCGAGTTCAAGCCGTTGATCATCGTGGCCGGCTACTCCGCGTATCCGCGTCGGGTCAACTTTGCCAAGGTTCGGGAGATCGCCGACGAGGTGGGCGCCACCCTGATGGTCGACATGGCCCACTTTGCGGGTCTGGTGGCCGGCAAGGTGTTCACCGGTGACGAGGATCCGGTGCCGCACGCCGACGTCGTCACCACCACCACCCATAAGTCACTGCGCGGGCCCCGCGGTGGTCTGGTGCTCGCCACCAAGGAATTCGCCAGCGACGTCGACCGGGGCTGTCCGATGGTCTTGGGTGGTCCGCTCGCCCACGTGATGGCAGCCAAGGCCGTGGCCCTGGCCGAGGCACGTCAGCAGTCCTTCCGGGACTATGCGCAGCGCGTCGCCGACAATGCCAAGTCCCTGGCCGAAGGGTTTCTGTCCCGCGGGGCAGACTTGATCACTGGTGGCACCGACAACCACCTGGTGTTGTTGGACGTCTCGAAGTACGGCATCACCGGCCGACAGGCCGAATCCGCCCTGCTGGACGCGGGTGTGGTGACCAACCGGAACTCGGTGCCACAGGATCCGAACGGCGCCTGGTACACCTCAGGAGTTCGGCTGGGAACTCCCGCACTGACCTCCCGCGGATTCGGCGCCGCCGAGTTCGACCGGGTTGCCGAGCTGATCGTCGAGGTGTTGCGCAACACCCAACCCACCGCCACGTCCCAGGGCACGCCCAGCAAAGCCAAGTACACCCTGACAGCCGGGGTGGCGGAACGCGCCAAGAGCGCCAGCTCCGAATTACTGGCCGCGCATCCCCTCTACCCCGGCCTGGAGTTGTGAGCCTCCCCGGCCGGGGAGTTCAGCGGGTGTAGAGCTCACCGCTGACCGCCACCAGGAAGGCCCGCACGGCGTCGGGCAGATCGGCCAGATGCCAATCGTCGTCGGCGTGGTACCAGGTCAAATCCGTGGGGTCGGGAACCTCGGGGTCGTCGTCGGCCGCGGCGATCGCGGCCAACCACCGATCTCGGCCACCCAGCACCACCGCGTACGGCAACACGCTGGACAGTTCCTCGTACTCGGTCTGTTTGGACAGCGAATCGGTCGGCTGGGTCTCCAGCTGCGCGGCGAGAGAGTGCAGACCGTTCAACAGTCCGGCACCCTTCGCGGTGCGCCGCGGCATCTCCTGAGCGACGAACAGCCCACCGAGGGCAATGACGATGAGCGCCAGCCCGAACAGTCCGAAGTTCGTCAGGCCCACCAACAGCCCGGCCCCGACCAGTGCCAGCGCGACGGCGGCTCCAGCGAGGGTGATCCAGATACTGCGGGTGTCATCGGGGCGACGTTCGTACCAACCCTGCTGCACCACATCGGAGTACAGACTGTCCTGCACAGCGGGCACGATCGGAGCGACGGCAGTTTCGATGCTCGATACTTTCACCTGGGATCCATCGGCCGGCGCCACGGCGTCGAGCAACAAGAGCTCGTAGGCTCGCAGTTCCTCGGTGCTGCGATCGAGACGCTCGAAGCGCCAGTCCATCGGTTTGTGCGCTCCGGTGGCGGGCAGTTCGTGGATCCGCAGATGTCCGCGCACCGCGAGATCCAGCAGCGTGGCCGTGATGTCCACCGGATCGACCCGCTCGTCGGCCACCGTTCCGACGTGACCGGGGCGCACGTCCTCAAGCACGGTGAAGGAGACGGCACCGGCAGCAACCGGAGTGAACTCCGCGACCGGAATCACCCGGCCCGCATGGTCGTGGTCACGACCCAGGGTCCGGTGCAACAGCCACAGTGCGGCACCCCCGCTCAGCAGCAGGATCAGCGCCGCCAGCAACGGGACTGGGGCGATCGAGAACGCCCGTCCGAGCGTCCACCTCTGCACCAGGTCCTGATTGCTGGCGACCATCTGTGACGGCACGGTGAACTCGAGAGTGATTGACTCGCCAGCCCCTCGGGCGCGATCGGTGAACTGTGGGTCGGGGGCCTGATGGGTGCCACCGGCCCAGGTCGCGCACGGCGTCTGTGCAGCTGGTGGGCCGGATTGGCAAGCGATCGAAGTGATGGTGCCCGGGATTTCGATGCTGCCTCGCGCCTGCTTCACCGGCACGGACAGGCCTTGCAGCACCCGCCATACGACTCTGGTGCTGGCGGGGCGACCTTCCACCTGCGGCGTGGCTCGCGCTGCTCCGACGACCGAGTAGCTGATGGCAATCGGGCGGGACCCCGCACCGTGCGTGTTCAGAGTCAGCACCGTGTGGTCACCGTCTCGCGAGGTCTTCACCGGGACTGGCTCGCCGGCAATCGTGGCGGCGACGTCGGAGATCTGGAAGCGGTAGCGGGTGAAGTCCATGCCTTCCTCGATGCGGGCGATTCGCTGAATCAGCGTGTCGGGAGCGGCGTCGGAGAAAGTGATCGTCTCGGTCATCATCAACGTACCGTCGGCTCGTACCGAGCCGGACACCTGATAGCTCTCGGCGATCTCACCCTCGGCGTGGGCGCGCTGGGCGAGCAGACCCGCCATCGCCAACGTCAGCAGCAGCAAAGCCAGCAGCCGCCCGACGAGCGTGCATAGTGGGCTCTTCACGGGGATTCTCCTCGCAGGTGGGCAGCACATTCAGCTCTCAGAACTATCCCACACCCGCGTTCGGCCCACCTCGAGTCGGTGTAGCGCTGACATCACCTGGGATCTGTGGTGCGTGAGCCCTGGCCGGTTACTCTGTGCTGGTGAGCCAGCCGCGGAACGGACCCAACGCGCAGCCCGGGAGCCAACCGGGAGCGAGACCTCGGCTGACGCGCGGGGTGCCTCCGCCCGACCGCTCCCGGCCGGGTGGCTTCGGTCAGAATCCCTGGGGTCAACCGCCCATCGGGCAGCAGCGGCCCCCGGCCGGGCAGCTACCATGGCAGACTGCTGGCTGGCAGCCGTCGTGGGCGCCCCCGGGGCCGGGCCAGAGTCCGTCGGGCATGCGCATTCCGCCGCCGAAACAGTCGAATCCGCTGGGCCTGACACTGCTCGCTCTGCTCGCCGTGGGCGTAATCGGTTTCGTCGCCATCATCATCGCCAGTTCGATGGCACAGCACTCCACGACCACCGCTGGCGATGTGCCGTCGTCCGGCTACCAGAACGAGGACTACCAGGTTCCTCCGGCCGCTCTGAATCCGCCACCCCTTCCGCAACCCCAGACCTATTCCGAAGCCCGGGAATGGCTGAATGAGAATGCCATCTACGCCGGTACCGTCGACTCGCCGGTGCGTTGCGAACTGCAGGAACTGGACCTGCGCACCGCGTCGAACACCCGGCTCACCACCCACATGAACCAGATGACCGAATGCCTGATGCGCGTCTGGGGACCTCCTTTGGAGGCTGCCGGCTTCACCCCGGTGCGGCCCAGCGTGACCGTCTACGACGGACCAGTCACCACCGCCTGTGGTCAGCTCCCCAACCGGAACGCCGTCTACTGCGCAGCAGATCAACAGGTCTACTATGCCCAGGACCTTCCGACGGTGGTCCCACAGGAACTGCTCGGCACCCAGTTCATCACCGAGAGCATCATCGCCCACGAGTTCGGACATGCCATCCAGGCACGGACGGGCATCCTGATCTCCAACGCCGCATGGGAGCAGCAGTCCAGCGAGAAGGATGCAATGACACTCAGTCGGCGACTGGAGATGCAGGCTGACTGTTTCGCTGGCGAGTTTCTCTCCGCAGTCTCGGAGTCGACCAGCATGCAGCAATCCGATCTGAACTCGGTCGGACGGTTGTTCTACTCCTTCGGCGATGACGTGCTGCGGAACGAGCCGGGCTTCGTCGGAAACCACGGGGAAGGAACCAACCGACAAAGCTGGATGAGCAAAGGTCTGAGCTCGCCGCAGATTGTGACCTGCAACACCTTCACCGCGGACGAACAGGCCGTTCGCTGATCAGGCTGCAATCACCAGGGCGCTGGCGATGGCGGCTGCGCCCTCGCCGCGACCTGTCAAACCCAGCCCGTCGGTGGTCGTCGCTGACACACTCACCGGTGCGCCGACTGCCTGTGACATCACTCGTTCCGCCTCACCACGTCGTGCGGCGAGCCGGGGTCTGTTGCCGATCAGCTGAACCGCGACGTTGCCGATCCGGTAGCCTGCTGCACGCACTCGACGTGCAGTCTCGACCAGGAAGCTGACACCTGAGGCACCGGCGAACTGCTCATCGTCGGTGCCGTAGTTGGAGCCGAGGTCACCCAGACCGGCGGCACTCAACAGAGCGTCACAAGCCGCGTGGCAGACCACGTCACCATCAGAATGGCCCGTCAGCCCGGCACTCTCGTCACTGAAGAACAGCCCGGCGCAGTGCATCGGCACCCCCGCTTGAAGTCGGTGCACGTCAACACCGACCCCGGTACGGACACTGCCTGCCAACGAGCTGCTCACTGCTCAAGGTGGGGTCGCTGGATCACGATCCGCGGCAGCCGCTTTGGCCAGTGCCGGCGAATCCGCTTTCCGGAGTGGTGCCCGACCCCTCGATGCACCTTCACCAGTGCCTTGGCCATCTCCAGATCGGCTGGTTCGGTGATCTTCATCGCCAGCCTGGAACCCTCGACGAAGGTCACCGGGTGACCATTGCCTTCACAGCAGGAGACGTCGTCGGTGGCCTGCCAGCCCGCTGCAGTCATCGCATCATGGCTCTCCACCAGACACTTCAGGTCGAAGCCCTGGGGCGTCTGCACTGCACGCAGCGTGTTGCGGTCGATCAGCTGCGAGCCGGTGACACCACCGACCATGCGGATGGTGTCCACGACCGAGACGACGGGGGTCACCGCCACAGCGCCACCGCGGACAGCGTCAATCACGTCTCCGACGACGCGGGCTGGAACCAACGGACGCACGGCGTCGTGCACCAGCACCACCTTGGCTCGACTGAGGTGCTTGTCGTCCAGTACTGCCTGCAGACCGTTGCGCACCGACTCCTGGCGGGTGGCTCCGCCTTCAGCAAGCGTCACCGCGATCGGCGAGGTGGCAAGGGCGGGCGAGAAGTGGTGACGCGTCCCGCCGGGGATCACCAGCACAACGTCGGTGCATCCTCCTGCCGAGAGCGCTTCTATGGACATCGCGACGAGAGCCTTGCCGGTGATGGACCTCACCGGCTTGGGAACGGAACCACCGAAGCGGACCCCGAGCCCGGCTGCCACCACAACGGCAACGATAGGTTCGCTCATGAGCGGAGTATATCGGCGCAGCACTCGTCTCGACCGCGGGCGGTGCCGGATCTCTCGATTGTGCTGCCACGGACCGGGCTGGCCATTCCCTCTTGCCCAAACTCTTGTGCGGATCGAAGTCACAGACCTGTGACGCCGACATAAGTGACAATATGATGCACCTATATGCGATCCCAGTCCGGTACTGGTCCTGGAGCACAAGCTGCTCTACCATGCACGCCGGCCTGACGGTCGACCGACGGGTCGCCGACGGTTCCCCCGGGGCGGATCTGCTCGCGCGAATGTCCGCAATTCTCGATGCGGTCGGCTGATCGTTGAGAACCTGAATCACGCAGCCGCAGCACCTCGCCGCGGGTTGATCCACAACCAGGAAGCAGGGACCCATGAAAAAGGTCTTCGTCATTTGCGGCACTGGAGTCGCCACATCGACGATAGTCGCCTCAGCCATCCGCGAGCATTGCCTCTACCACGGAATCGATGTCGATGTCAGTCAGGGCAAGGTGATGGATCTGTTGTCGGGCAACCCCGCTGTTGACGTCATCGTGTCCACCACTGAGGTCCCGAAATCGATCACGGTCCCCGTCGTGCCCGGAATGCCGTTCCTGACCGGAATTGGTCGGGACCAGGCACTCGACGACGTCGTATCGCATCTGCAGTAGCTCCCCGGCGTAGTTCCCATCAATCCATCACGAGGGCAAGGAGGGCCCGCATGGAAGCAGTATCTGTATACCTGAACGATCTGGGAGCAGCGGTCGTGCTGCCCGTCATGATCGCCATCTACGCATTGGCGCTCGGGCAGAAGTTCGGCAAGTCGCTGCGAATGGTGGCGATCCTGATGGAGGACCTTGTTCCGGTCTCTGACGCGGCCAGGACCTTCATCCAGAAGCGCTTCCCCCCTCGGAAGTTCTACATCGGTCTCGATTCCGCGATCGCCATCGGTGGTGGACTCTATGCCGCAGGTGCAGCCTCCGCAGAGCAGAACACCGCACAGCCGACATGAGTGGCAGTTCCAGCGAGGGCTCGTCGCGACCAGATCTCACCATGGGACTGGATCCCGCGCTGACCTTCATAAGACCCCCCGGAGTGGCGATGGCCGAACAGGCTGTCCGCCACCTGGGTGCGGCCGCAGTGCAACAAGGCTTCGCCCGTGCGAGCTACGAAGACGCCTTGTGGGAGCGTGAGCAGCGCTATCCCACGGGGCTCCCGACCCCACTCCCGATCGCCATTCCGCACGCCTACAGTGGTCATGTGTTGAAGATGGCGTTGGGCGCTCTGGTACCGGAGTGTCCACTGGTGTTCCAGGAGATGGGCGGTTCCGGTAGTTCGGTGCAGGTCGGGCTGGTCCTGCTGCTCTGCGTGGACGATCCCAGCCAGCACGTGCCGCTGCTGGGCCGGTTGCTGGCCATCATGCAGCGAACTGACTTGTCACAGCGTCTGCTGGCGCGGTTGTCCACACCTGCTGAGTTGGTGGAGCGCTTCGACAGGCTGGCGCGACCGAACGAGGACCGCATCGAGCACGGGTCCGCGACCTGAGCCGTCAACCGGCACGCCGTGTCAGCGTCTGCTGACTGCCGTCAGGTATTCACTCGAGCAAACACCTCGCGCGCCACCGTGGCGTCCAGCACGACGATGTCCAGCACCCCACTCCGCAACACCGAGAGCACGCCCTGGGCCTTCTCCTGGCCGGCGGCCATGCCGAGTACCCGGGGTAGGTCCAGCAGCTGCTGGAAACTGATCCCGATGACGCGCTCCGATGTGGGGGGCCCGAGAGGTGCTCCCCACACATCGACAAATCGACCGCAGACATCACCGCCCAGCTCGCTGGCTGCCACGAGGCGCAGCTCGTCGTCACTGAGTCGCATCGCCTCCAGGATGTGCCGCGACGAGTGCACACCAGCAGCCCCGATACCGACGACGGCGAAGTCGACCTCCGCAGCCCGCTGCAGGGCGGCGGCTATCGCAGATTCCCTGATCAGCGCGGCATGCGTCTGACGAGACTCGACCACCGCTGGTGCGTACAACCGCTGCGCTGACACGCCACATTTGCGGGCGAGCGCCTGGATGGTCACGTTGCCTGCAGGCCGGGTGTCCAGAGTGGGCATGCCACCCATCAAGGGCACCACCGCGAAGTCCGCCCGGAGATGTTTGGGCTCGATGGCCTCGACGAACTT
Source organism: Propionibacteriaceae bacterium (assembly GCA_024636075.1). Lineage (GTDB taxonomy): Bacteria > Actinomycetota > Actinomycetes > Propionibacteriales > Propionibacteriaceae > JAGXHS01. Next base: position 11,199 of record JAGXHS010000122.1, on the reverse strand, counting down.
TCCCACCGTGCTGCCCCAGCTGAGTCCCAATCGGTGGATGTCACTGAGGTGTTCCTCGACGTACTCGGCCGCTGCGAACGCAACCGCTTCAACAGCGCTCACTCCCCGGCTCGGCTCGACCACGACCGCTCGTGTGACGGGGAATGCCTGCTGCAGCTGGTCAGCCAACGTCGAATCCGCTGCGAATCGGCTTCCGGGATCGTGGATCCTGATCTCCACCACCCCCTGTTCCCGAGCCGAGGCGAGCACCCGTGACACGTTGGAGCGAGAGACACCGAGAGCAACGGCTACCGCTGACTGGCTCATTCCCTCCAAGTAGTACATCCGGGCCGCCCGCACGAGAATGTCACTGGATCGCGCTGCAGGCACCTGGACCCCCCCTGTCCCCCGCCAGCAATGGTGTTGCGCACTGTTCGGCCATCACCGTCAATCTGGCTGCCTCAACTGTAACCCTCGGCTGCGGTGATTGACGGTGTCAGTAGGGAAAATGCCCAGCCAACCCTTGCCCCGGCCGGTGACCAGCGCATTGTTCGGACCGGAGAACCGTTCCGCAGCTCTGGTGGGAACTCCCACCCAGTGTCAGCTCACTCAGGACGGACGAAGGCGATGCGGTCGCCTTCCTTCGGGGTCGGAATTGCCTCCGCGGTGGCCTTGACCGCACCCGGCCGCAGCTCCTGGCCGGGCGCGTTGACGTAGATGACGACGTGCCCGAGCTCGGTCAGATTCTTCTGGGCGAGCGCACCGATCTCGTCCAGCACCACCGCCTGCTCGCCGACCACGAAGTGGTCACCCGCCTGAAGTTGGGACGTCAGTGCATCACCCTTCGGGTGTACCAGGCTCATCTTCGCCAGTGCCGGGGACACCGGCTCTGCGAAAAGGATGAAACAACCCGCGGCGATGAATTCGCCGGAGTCCTCGCCGAGATGAGTGATCTCGCTTTCCCACAGTGTCTTGGTCATGGCGTGTCGCTCCTAGGTGTTCCAGCCTCCAGCACCACCGCTGAAGGCCATTGCCAGTGTGTGCGAACTACTTTGCCGTTTCAGATCAGGATGGAGGCGAAGTAGGCGATGATCACAGCGACCGGTGAGGTGATCAATCTGGAGAACAGCACCGCGGGAACACCCACCGCGCCCACCGGGTGCACCTCGCCGCCCGTGGCGGACAGCACGACATTCTTCACGTCTGCGGGCACGAGGGTCACGATGAGCATGATTGACACAAAATCGGGGCCGACCACCCGTTGGATGGTCGGCCCCGATTCGAGTTCATTTCCTGGTGGTCGCAAAGTTGGCGACCTGCGCGAGTCAGCTGGCGAGCACCTCGTCCAGCAGGACCTCGGCGCGCTCTTCCTCGACCTTCTCGGCCAGCGCCAGCTCGGAGACCAGGATCTGGCGCGCCTTGGCCAGCATCCGCTTCTCGCCAGCGGACAACCCGCGGTCCTTCTCGCGCCGCCAGAGATCGCGAACCACTTCGGCAACCTTCATCACGTTGCCGCTGTGCAGCTTCTCCAGATTCGCCTTGTAACGCCGCGACCAGTTCGTGGGTTCCTCCACCTGCGTTTCCCGCAGTACGCCGAAGACCTTCTCCAGACCATCTGCATCAACCACGTCGCGCACACCGACCAGATCGAGGTTGCACGCGGGTACCCTCACCACCAAGTCACTCTGGCCAATGATGCGCAGCACCAGGTAAAGTTGATCCTCTCCCTTGATCTGCCGGGTTTCGATGTCCTCGATAACCGCGGCCCCATGATTCGGATACACAACCGTCTCGCCGACTTCAAAAGTCATACTCTGCAGCCCCTTTCGCAGATTCCATTGTATCATGCCCAAGGCCGGGATTTAGCAGCGACTCCCCTAGTCGGCGGCGTCTTGAGCCACCCAAAGACTCTTGACAATTCGATATTGATATGCGTCCAGGAGGCGGTCGGGAGCGGTTCAGCCAGACATTCCAGGGTCCAACGTGTCAAACTGCTGCGGTTTGGCGCTCGGCCCGAGCGGTGGATTCGACGTAGACGGCCCGGGCGCCGGCGCTGGTACTCAGCGAGCAGATCGATCGCGTCGTGGAGGCGTTTGTTGCGGGCGTGGCGGGCCAACACGGCACATTTCTTCCCCGAGGCGATGGTCCACGGGGGTGACGTGCCGGCGCAGTTCCTGCGAGACGTGGCATCGGCACAGCGTTCGGGATCGTCTGCTTCACCACCACGACCCGCCCAGGCTTTACACTCCCATTAGGCTGTCATCACCCTCGACCCGATGAAGGGACTGCCCATGTCGCGTGCTCGCCCGCTGAAGTTCGTCGCCGGTCGCCGCCTGCTCAGCGCTGTTGTTCTCGGTGCCTGTGTCGCCGTCACCAGTGGGTGCGGATCATTTGCCACTCTGGCGCCCTACACTCCAGCGGCGGGTGTCCAGACCAACCAGGACGGCATCAAGGTACGCAACCTCTTGCTCGTGCCGGATGGTGACCAGGCGAGAATGGTGGGCACGCTGATCGCTTCAGAAAACGACAGCTTGACCAACTTGACCGCCCAGCCCCTGAAACCAGACAACGAGCCGACCGGCAGCGCCAGTACCTCAAGTCCCGATCTCCAACTGCCTGCCGGCGAGGCCGTTTCGCTGAGCGACACCGGGGCCACGGTCACGGGCGATTTTGTCCCCGGCCTGCTGGTCGAGCTGACGATGAATTTCGAGAAGTCCGGGGACGTCACCCTGATGGTTCCGGTGATGAGCCCGGATGATCCCGACTTCCAGAGTCTTCCCTCTGCGCAGAGCTCCTGATTCGTCGGGGCGCCCAGTCCGTCGCCGATTCAGGAGTCGAACTTGTAGCCCAGCCCCCGAACGGTCACCAGCAGCACCGGGTTGGACGGGTCCTGCTCGATCTTCGAGCGAATACGCTTGACGTGGACGTCGAGGGTCTTGGTGTCTCCGACGTAGTCGGAGCCCCAGATCCGATCGATCAGCTGGCTGCGGGTCATCACCCGCCCCGCATTGCGGAGCAGCAACTCGAGCAGTTCGAATTCCTTCAGGGCGAGCCGCACGGCCTGCGAGTCGACACTCACCTCGTGGCGTTCCACATCCATCCGGACCCCACCCGATTCGATCACGTCAGGTACGAGTTCCACGTCCTGACCTCGACGCAGCACCGCGCGGATCCTGGCCACCAGTTCCCGGTGCGAGAACGGCTTGGTGACGTAGTCGTCGGCACCCAACTCGAGTCCAACCACCTTGTCGACCTCGGAATCGCGGGCGGTCACCATGATGACGCCGACGTTGCCCAGTTGCCGCAGTTCCCGACAGACGGCCGTCCCGGGCATCCCGGGCATCATCAGGTCGAGCAACACCACATCTGCACCGGAGCGGTTGAACTCCGCGAGGCCACTCCGTCCGTCCGCGGCCACGGCGACCTCGAACCCTTCGCGACGCAGCATGAAGGCCGTCGCCTCCCGGTACGACTGCTCGTCCTCGATGATCAAGATTCTGGGCATCAGGTGATCCTCTTCCTCGGTCGCGCCCGCCTACTGGCGGGCACCTCTACTGTGCTGGGCGTGGTCGTTGATCGGTGGCCCAGGTCGATCGATGGCGGGGTCAGCGGGCATTGACAAGTGAGCACCTCAATCAGTTTCCGCTCCGGTCTGGCCCTCTACCGTCTGCCCTTCCACTGTCTGCTGCGGGGACTGGTCGGTGTACTCAGGCAACCGAATCATGAACGTGGAGCCTTGGCCGAAGCTGCTCCACAAGCTGACAGTGCCGTCGTGGGCTTGCGCGATCTGCTTCACGATGGCCAGGCCGAGGCCGGTACCGCCGCTGGTGCGGCTGCGACCGAAGTCCACTCGATAGAAGCGTTCAAAGATGCGTTCCTGGTCCTCGCGCTTGATGCCAATGCCGTTGTCGGCCACCAGGATCTCCACGCAGGGCTGGTCGTCGATCGTCGTCCGCCGGGTTGTGATCGCCACCCGGGCCTCGGGGTCGGAATAGGAGATCGCGTTGTGCAGCAGGTTGGTGACGGCGTCGATCAGCTGCCGTGGATCCGCTCGGACGAGGGGGGTGGAGGCGCCGGCACGACTGAAACGCACCCCCCGCTCCTCTGCCATCGTGCGGCAGCGGTTCTGAGCTGCGTCGACGACGCTGCCGACTGACACCATCTCGGCGTTACTCAGCCCATCGGACTCCTCCAGCCTCGACAGGTTGATGATCTGATTGACCATCTCGTTCAATCGGACGCTCTCGACCCTCATTCTCTCGGCGAAGTGAGCCACTGCCTCCGGGTCGTCGGCCCCCTGCTGAACGGCCTCCGCGAGCAATGAGATGGCTCCGATCGGCGTCTTCAGCTCATGGCTGATGTTCGCCACGAAGTCACGCGCGGTCGACTCGTCAAAGCCGTTGCGATGGCGGGAGCGTGCCAGGACCATCACCCGGTCATGGATCAGATTGATGATCTGCAATTGCAGCATCAGTGGCGGCCGGACCGGACCACGATCCACTCGCACCCGAATATTCTGGGGTGCTGCCAATCTGCGCACAGACCGCACCTGATCGAGCACTTCGCGATGTTCGATTCGCGTGGCTGAGGTGAGCTGCCAGCGGGTGGCGGCCGGATTGACGTGCAGTACCTCGTCATGTGGGCCAATGAGGATGGCGCCGGCATCGAGAAGATCGGTCACCTCATTCATTGCCGGTGGTGCAGTCTCCACAACGGTGGCTTGGCGGGCTGCAGCATGGGTAGCGCTGTGGCGCACCAGGCGTGCGATCAGCGCACCCGCAGCAGCACTGGAGAGCAACAGCAGCACCAGCGTCACAGTATCCACAGCTTGATCCTAGGACGGGCGACAGCGGGCAGGTCGATGCGAGCCGGACTCAGCGGCTGGGTTGCCCACGGTTCGCTGATCGTTCACCTGCTGTTCTCCGATCCTCGTCTGTTCGTCAAGTTAATACGACTAGCGTCGATTGTCGGTGCAGGCAAGCATGTCGCATCGTCATCTGGTTGGACGTCGGTAGAATGAAGAGCTGGCAGGCCGCAATCCCGGCCCGTCTGGCCTGAACGAGCACGAGGGGACCCCATGCGCGAGATGTATCGGCACGAGTTGAGTGCCGCCGGCGAGGCGCTGGCAGCACTCACCGACGACATTCACGTGGCCGTGGTGGACGCCACCACCGCACTCCTGGAAGCCGATATCGACGTCGCGGAACGTGTCATCTCCCAGGACGCCAAGATCGACGCCCAACACGAGCTGATCGAGAAACAGGCCTTCACGTTGTTGGCACGTCAGGCTCCGGTCGCGGGAGAACTGCGGACCGTCGTCGCCGTTCTGCGGATGGTGTTCGAGCTCGCCCGAATGGGTGATCTGGCCGCCCACATCGCGAAGATCGCCCGGCTTCGCTACCCCCAGATGGCTGTCCCGGATTCGCTGCGCGCCAACGTCCTTCGGATGTCAGAAGTCGCCGACGACATGGTGCAGGTGGCCTCCAGTGTGCTGCGCACCCAAGATCTGGAACTGGCCGAGACCCTCGCCGGTCTGGACGAGGAAATGGACCAACTGCGCAAGGACCAGTTCCGCATCCTGCTCTCGGACGACTGGGACGAAAGTGTCGAGAAGGCCATCGACATCGCACTGCTCGGTCGTTACTACGAGCGCATCGCCGATCACGCCGTCGCGGTGGGTGGCCGGGTGATCTACATCATCACCGGCGAAGCCCCGGAAGGCGAGGCCTGGCCCAACGCCTGACCGCTGGGCACCAGACCCGCATCCCGCCGTCACGCCAGCGTTGCTGGGTGACGCTCGCCTCCCGGCGTCCGGCCCCCAGCCGCGCGTTTGCCGATATCTCGGGCAACTGAACCAGGAACCGGCCCCCAGCGAACTGTTTGACCGAGAAAACGGGAAAACGTCCCCACCCAGGGGGCAGCCGGCTCCGGGTGGGGACGTTTCTGTGGTTCGGGAGACCCTACTTCTTACCCTGGTTCTTGACGGCCTCGATCGAAGCCTTGGCCGCCTCGGGGTCAAGGTAGCGACCAAATCTGGTGACGGGCTTCAGTGAATCGTCCAGCTCGTAGTAGAGCGGGATTCCGGTGGGGATGTTCAACCCGGAGATGTCGTCGTCGGAGATGTCGTCGAGATGCTTCACCAGGGCACGCAATGAGTTGCCATGGGCGGCCACCAGCACCCTCTTTCCGCTCTTCAGATCCGGGACGATGTCGGACTCCCAGTAGGGCAGCATCCTTACCACAACGTCCTTCAGGCACTCGGTGCGGGGACGTTCCGCCTCGGGGATGTCGGCGTAGCGCACATCATGGAACTGGCTGTAGTCGGAGTCGGCGTCGATCTCCGGCGGAGGCGTATCGTAACTGCGGCGCCAGAGCATGAACTGTTCCTCACCGAACTCCGCCAGGGTCTGCGCCTTGTCCTTGCCCTGCAAGGCACCGTAGTGACGCTCGTTCAATCGCCAGCTGCGCTTCACCGGGATCCAGTGGCGGTCACAGCCATCGAGGGTCAGGTTGGCGGTGTGGATCGCCCGGCGCAGCAGTGACGTGTGCACCACGTCAGGCAGAAGATCGTCCTGGAGCAGCAGCTCAGCGCCTCGCTCTGCCTCCCCCACCCCCTTCTCATTGATGTCCACGTCGACCCAGCCTGTGAACAGGTTCTTGGCATTCCATTCGCTCTCGCCATGGCGGAGCAGAATCAACTGTGAGCTCATTCCTTGAGCCTATCGGGCCGTGTCCCAGTACGCCGGTGACAGGGTGTGATTGGCTGAAACGAAGACAGTCAGGGGCAGGAAGGACGCGAGATGGATTCTGACGCGGGACATGACCACAACGCAACGGGCAAGAAGGTGGCGGTCATCACGGGGGCCAGTTCAGGGATCGGAGCCGCGACGGCCAGGCTCCTGGCGGAGCACGGCTTTCACGTGGTCTGCACGGCGCGAAGGCTGGCCCGGCTGCAGGAACTGGCCGACGAGATCGGCGGTTCAGCGGTTCGCTGCGACGTGACCGATCCCCGGTCAGTGGCCGGGTTGTCCGAAGCCGTGGGATCCCGAGTCGATGTGCTGGTGAACAACGCCGGTGGTGCGGTCGGGTTGGAGCCCTTGGCCGAGGCAGACTTCGACGCCTGGCGAACGATGTACGACACCAACGTGCTGGGCGCTGCACAGGTCACCAAAGCACTCCTGCCGGCATTGGAAGCGGCAGCTGGCACGGTGGTGTTCATCACCTCCACCGCGGCCGAGACCTCCTACGAGGGTGGCTCCGGATACTGCGCGGCCAAGTCCGCCGAGCGAGCCATGGTGGGATCGCTGAGGTTGGAGATCGTCGACCGCCCCGTGCGGGTCTGCGAGATCTCCCCTGGCATGGTGCACACCCAGGAATTCAGTCTGGTGCGCTTCCACGGCGACCAGTCCAAGGCGGACGACGTGTATGAGGGAGTCGCTGAGCGCTTGGTGGCAGCCGACATCGCCGAGTGTGTTCGCTGGTCGGTGAGCCTGCCGAGCCATGTCAACATTGACCGAATGGTCGTCCGGCCACGCGCCCAGGCGGCGAATCACAAAGTGCACCGCAGCAGCTGAACCGTCCCGACGTCAGCCCGGATCAGTACCCGGGAACGGCCTTCGACGCGTCGATCCTGGTCAAGACGGGCAGTTTTGGTTTTAGACCGTCCCCCGAGGATCGACCAGTCATCCGACGGTTCAGCCACGGGCCGAGGTAGTGTCGCGCCCAGCTTGCGTGACCGCGCAGCGCTTGTCCTGTCGTCACCTCGCGCGGCGCAACCAACTCCACGTGGGGCAGCGTGTGCTGCACGCCCAACGCCTCCAGCGCTGCCAGCATCACCAGATGATGTCCGCGCGGGGTCAGATGGATCCGATCCTCGGCCCATACACCCCAGTCGGAGAACTCGGCCCTACCCCACAAGTCGGTCAGGTGCGCCTGCTGTCGGCGGGCGATCGAGTGCAGGTTGGCGGTATGGATGGCCATCCGACCACGGGTCAGCCCGATCAGCGGCGCCCCGCGCGGATCGGTCGGGGTGACCAACAACACGTCGGCACCCGTGGCGCGGATCCGCTCCACCGCAACCTCAATTCGCGCTGCCAACTCGTCCAGATCCACCCCGGGACGCAGGATGTCGTTGCCGCCACCCACCAGACTCACAAGATCAGGCTGCAGAAGCAGCGCGGCCTCCAACTGCACATCCAGGATGGCTCCGAGTTTGCGCCCGCGAATGGCCAGATTCGCGTACTGGAGATCGACCCGATCGGCTGCCACAGCAGCGAGCTGGTGCGCCAGCCGATCGGCCCACCCGATGAAGCGATTCGGCGTTGTGGGATCCGGATCTGCCAAGCCTTCGCTGAACGAATCGCCGATGGCGACGTACTTCGTCCATGGTGCGTTGGCTGGCACCGGGTCAGCTGGCCAGTTCGATCAGTACCTGCCCGCCTGACACGGCATCGCCGGGGCCGACCAGGATGGCGCCGATGGTGCCGTCTGACGGAGCTGTGATCTCGGTCTCCATCTTCATCGCCTCGAGCACCATCAGGATCTCGCCCGCAGAGATCTCCTGTCCCTCCTCGACCAACACTTTGGAGACGTTGCCAGCGAGTGTTGCGACCACCGAGTTGGCGCTCGCAGCCGGGACCGACGCCGTGGTGGGCGCTGAGTTGGTCTGCCCTGACCCTCCGCCCATGATGATGGGGCCGGGGCCGGCGCGCTCCTCTTCTGCGACCTCGACGTCGATCTCATATAGCTGACCGTTGACGGTCACATTCAGTTTCATGACTTCTTCTCTCCGCTCATGGCCGCTGTCAACGAACCTTCAGGACTTGTCGGTTGTGGACACGGCCACGGGCATCCCGCGACCAACTGCCCCGGTTGCTGAAGCTGACGGCCTTGACCTTGGCGCTGTGACCGAGGAAGGCTGCCACGGCCGCCGAGACGGCGACCATGTCTTCCTCCGGGACACCCTCGTCGACCTTCAGTCCTGCGACCTCTTTCTCCAGTGCGTCGATTCGTTCGACGAGCTTGCTGACGAAGGCTTGCAGGTCTTCGATGTTCGTGCTTTTCTCACTCATGGATACCCCGATCAGGCCGGGCCGAGCCCGTGTTTCTTGGGCGGACGAATTTCCCGCTTGGTGGCCAGTAGTTCGAGTGCCATGGCGATCTGGTGTCGGGTGTCGGCCGGGTCGATGATGTCGTCGACCAGTCCTCGACCGGCAGCCATGTAAGGGGTGGAGAAGGTCTCGCGATACTCTTCCACCAGTTCCTCCCGGCGCTTGACCGGATCGTCAGCGTCGTCGATCTCGCGCTTGAACACCACACCGGCTGCGCCTTCGGCACCCATCACCGCGATTTCTGCGGTCGGCCAAGCGAAGACCTTGTCCGCGCCCAAGTCCTTCGAGCACATTGCGAGGTAGGCACCGCCGTAGGCCTTGCGAGTGACAACGGTGATCTTCGGCACCGTCGCCGCGGAGTAGGCGTAGAGCATCTTGGCGCCATGACGGATGATGCCGCTGTGCTCCTGCGCAACACCAGGCATGAAGCCGGGCACGTCCACGATGTTCACCAGAGCAATGTTGAAGGCATTGCAGAACCGGATGAACTGACTCGCCTTGTCCGACGAGTTGATGTCCAGCACACCAGACAGGTGATTGGGCTGGTTGGCGATGACGCCCACGGTGCGGCCCACCACTCGTCCGAAACCGACCACGATGTTCTGCGCATAGCCGGCCTGCACTTCGAGGAAGTCGGACCGGTCCACGATCTCGGCGATGACGTCGCGCACGTCGTATGCCTTGCGGTTGTCGACCGGGAGCACGTCCTCCAGCGCCTTCCGCGGGGAGACGTCTTCGTCAGGATCGACGATCGGTGCGTCCTCGGAGTTGTTCTGCGGCAGGAAGCTGAGCAGTTTCTGTGCGACCAGGACTGCCTGCTCGTCATCGTCCACGACGAAGTGGTTGACACCCGAACGACCCATGTGGGCGTCCGCGCCACCCAGTTCGTCCTGGGTCACCTGCTCACCGGTCACCTGCTTGATCACGCCGGGCCCGGTGATGAACATGTGGGCCTTGCGGGTCTGGATGATGAAATCGGTCAGTGCCGGTGAGTAGGCAGCACCACCGGCGCAGGGGCCACAGATGATCGACACCTGCGGCACGACGCCCGACAGCAGCACGTTGGCGTAGAAGACCTTGCCGTATCCCGAGAGCGAGTCGATACCCTCCTGGACGCGGGCGCCGCCGGAGTCGTTGATGAACACGAAGGGTGTTCCGGTGCGCAGCGAGGCCTCCAGCATCTGGGTGACCTTGATCGAGTGCGCTTCGCCCGCAGACCCGCCCATCACGGTGAAGTCCTGGCTGGCGATGTGCACCGGCCGACCGAAGACTGCCCCAGATCCGGTCACCACGCCGTCGGCAGGCATGTCTGCCTTGTCCATGCCGAATGTGGTGGTCCGGTTCCGACGGAAGGCGCCGGTTTCCTGGAACGTTCCGTCGTCGATCAGCGCGGCGATACGCTCGCGCGCCGTCAGCTTGCCCTTGTCACGCTGCTTCTGCAGCTTGGTCTCACCACCGCCGAGCTCGACTTTGGTGCGTGCCTCGTGCAACTGCTGGAGGCGATCCTTCATGGTATGTGTTTTTGCCATCTCTCGTCCTTCAGGCGTCTCAGGCCGGTTCGACCTGGACGCTGTGCTTGCGTCCGGCGAAACTGACGTTGTACTTGATTGGACCGCGCACGGCTTTGGCCGACCCGTCGGCAGCGGCCTTGTCAGCGTCCAACTGCTCAGCGGTCTTGCCGACGCTCTTCGGTCCTTCGTCGCGTGAGGCGAAGAACTTCGGAGCGACGCCCGGGAACATCGCGTTGGTGAGCACGTCCTCCACGGAACCGTTGGAGCCCTCCACCTTCTCGGCTTCGGCGACAAGGTGATCCCATTCCGGATCCAGCAGGTCGGCGGGCCGTTCGGTGATCGGCTCCTTCTTGGCCTGCTTCTTGGCGATCTCGACCACCTCCGGATTCATCTCACCCATGGTTTCTCCGTAGTAGCCCAGCATCAGGTCGGCGAACTCGCCGGTCATCACCTTGTAGCGGCCCATCAGGACATTGAACACGGCCTGGCTCCCGACAATCTGGGATGAGGGCGTCACCAACGGCGGGTATCCAGCGTCGGCCTTGACCACTGGCACTTCTTCCATCACCTCGCGGGTGCGGTCACCCGCACCCTGAGCC
>JAGXHS010000121.1 GCA_024636075.1 Propionibacteriaceae bacterium | reverse complement strand
TCGATCGGATCCTCCGACGGTGCGTACTCGACGTCCTTGTCGATGTGTTCCACGCCACGGATGGTCAGCGTGGTGGTGCCGACGCCGTCGATCTGCACACCCAGGGAGCGGAGGAAGATGCACAGGTCCTGCACCATGTAGTTGGGGCTGGCATTCCGCAGAAGCGTGGTTCCAGTGAACTGCGCAGCAGCCATCAGAGCGTTCTCGGTGACGGTGTCGCCGCGTTCGATGAGCGTGATCCGGCGGGTCTCTGACACCTTCTCGCTCCTGACCTGCGCCAGGTAGTCACCTTCGGTGGCCACGACATCGAGACCGAATGGACGCAGCACCTGCAGGTGTGGTTCCACCGTGCGGGCACCCAGGTTGCAGCCCCCCGCATAGGGGAGCTTGAAGTCGTGGTACTGACGCAGCAGCGGCCCCATGAACATGATGACGCTGCGGGTCCTGCGGGCCGCGGCGATGTCCATGTTGTTCAGGTCGAGTTCCGCTGGACGCCTGAGGGTGAGCGTGGACTTGTCCTCACTCCAAGTGGCGTCGACACCGATGCTGGTGAGCACCTCGAGGATACGATTCACCTCCTCGATCTGGGCGACGCCGCGCAACACGGTGGTGCCGTGGTTGATCAGCGAGGCGCACAGCAGTGCGACGCCGGCGTTCTTGCTGGAGCGCACCGAAATCTCGCCGCTGAGCTTGGTCTCGCCCTGGATGCGCAGGTTCATCGGCCCGGTGTTGGCCGGGGAAATCAGCGGACTGTCCAGCGCCTCGGCGATCCTGTTGACCATTTCGAGGCTGAGGTTCTGGTTGCCCGCCTCGATCCGGTGCACCGCACTTTGTGAGGTGCTGAGGGCCTTTGCCAGCTGTTGTTGGGTCAGACCTCGCTGCTTGCGGGCGTCACGGATCATCGTTCCGATGCTGGCAGGAGTGGTTTCATTCACCCTATGGAGGATAACTCATGAGAGAGATACAGCAAGTGATGTCAGGGACACCGGGGTCTGCAGTGATCCTCTAGAGTGACACCCATGAGCGCACACTTCGACGTAGTTGTTCTGGGAGCTGGACCGGGCGGTTATGTGGCAGCCATCAGAGCTGCACAGCTGGGCAAGAAGGTCGGCGTCATCGAGAAGCAGTGGTGGGGCGGGGTGTGCCTCAACGTGGGCTGCATCCCCACCAAGTCGCTGTTGCGGAACGCGGAGCTGGCGCACACCTTCCATGCCGAGGCCGACCTCTTCGGCATCGAGGGCCAGGTGACTTTCAACTATGAGAAGGCATTCAAGCGCAGCCGTTCAGTCAGCGACCGGATGGTCAAGGGTGTCCACTACCTGATGAAGAAGAACAAGATCACCGAGGTGAACGGGTGGGGCACCTTCACCGACGCGAAGACGATCAAAGTCACCGACGACGACGGGAAGACGGTGGAGGAAGTCACCTTCGACAACTGCATCCTCGCCACCGGTGCCATCACCAAGCTGTTGCCGGGCACCGAGACCTCGGACAAGGTCGTCACCTACGAGGAGCAGATCCTCGCCGACGAGCTGCCGGAGTCGATCATCATCGCCGGATCCGGCGCCATCGGTACCGAGTTCGCCTACGTGATGAGCAACTACGGGGTCGAGGTCACCATCGTGGAGTTCCTGGACCGGATGGTGCCCACGGAGGACAAAGAGACCTCCGCCGAACTGTTGAAGGCGTACAAGAAGCTGGGTGTGAAGGTGATGACCTCCACCAAGGTGGAGTCCATCGACGATTCCGGCGACACGGTCAAGGTGACCGTGAGTCCAGCCAAGGGCGGCGACTCCAAGGTGTTGGAGGCCGACAAGGTGCTGCAGGCGGTTGGATTCCAGCCGCGGACCGAGGGGTACGGGCTGGAGAAGACAGGAGTCGAGCTGACCGAGCGCGGCGCGATCGCCATCGACGACTACATGCGCACCAATGTGAAAGGGATCTACGCCGTCGGTGACGTCACCGCCAAGTTGATGTTGGCCCATACCGCCGAGGCGCAGGGAGTGGTGGCAGCCGAAACCATCGCCGGCGCTGACACCATGCCGATCAACTACGACATGATCCCCCGCGCCACCTATTGCCAGCCGCAGATCGGCTCCTTCGGCTACAGCGAGGAGCAGGCCAGGGAGAAGGGCTTCGACGTGAAGGTGGCGAAGTTCCCGTTCTCCGCGAACGGCAAGGCCTGGGGTCTCGGGAATGCGACCGGCTACGTGAAGGTGATCGCCGACGCGCAGTACAACGAGATCCTCGGCGCGTCGATGGTCGGCCACGACGTCACCGAGCTGCTGCCCGAGTTGACCCTGGCGCAGCAATGGGACCTGACGGCTGACGAAGTCGCGCGCAACATCCACGCCCACCCGACTCTTGCGGAGGCTCTGAAGGAGTCCGTCGAGGGTATTGCTGGCCACATGATCAACTTCTGATGCGGCTTCGTTCCGCGCTGGGGGCGACGGCTCTGTCCGTCGCCCTTCTGTTGCCCATGGCGGCATGTGCCAACTCCGCCACGTCGGCTACGGACACCTCAACGGTCACCGGGGCGTCGACGGCTGCTGCAACGAGCGCGACGCCCACCCCGACACCCACTCCCACCCCGACACCCACTCCCACCCCGACACCGGCTCCGGAGTTGCCCCGAGGCGGTTACAGCATCTTCCCGCAGTACTTTCTGTTCGGCTACTCGGGGTATCCGGGGGCGCCAGGGCAGGGTCGTCTGGGCATCGGTGATCTCGACGAGCGTGTCGTCGAAATGGAGAAGCGTGCTGCGCCCTTCGCCAAAGGTCGCACCGTGCTGCCGGTGATGGAGCTGATTGCTGCCACCGTGCACTCGGTGCCGATCGACGGCACCTACAGGACACACACCGATCCGGAGATCATCGATGAGTGGCTTCGGGTGGCGCGCAAGCACGAGGCCTACCTGTTGTTGAACATCCAGCCCGGGAATGCTGACTTCGTCAGCGAATTGAAGTCGTTCCAGAAGTGGCTGAAGGAGCCCGACGTTGGTGTGGCGCTTGACCCTGAATGGGCGGTTGACAAGGGTCAGATACCGGGAAGGGTGTTCGGCCACACCACCGGGCAGGAGCTGAATGACAGCGCCAACTATCTGGCGGGGCTGGTGCAGAAGTACAACCTGCCGGAGAAGGTGATGGTGTACCACCAGCTCAACCCGAACGTCGTGCTGAACTCTTCGGAAATGCTGCCCTACGGTGGCGTGGTGATGATCCAGTCGGTCGACGGGATTGGTGGTCCAGGCGCAAAGACGGCCACTTGGGAGCGCTTGGTGCCCACGAAGCCGATCTTCGTGCATCCCGGCTTCAAGCTCTTCTACGAGGAAGACGTGGACAGAGGTGGTCGACTGATGACCCCTGCTGAGGTGATGGCGCTGAAACCAACGCCGGAGTACGTGCTGTTCGAGTAGGCGAACCGTGCCGTTGGAATGGGCCGTGCTGTTCGAGTAGGCGAACCGTGCCGTTGGAATGGGCCGTGCTGTTCGAGTAGGCGAACCGTGCTGTTGGAATTGGCCGTGCTGTTCAAGTGGACGATCTGAACTCAGGTGTTGCGCCGGGCGGCCGCGCCGGCCTGCGTCCCATAGCTTCCACCGAACAATTGCGCGTGCACCAGCAGCGGATGCAACTGGTGCAACCCGATGCGGGTCCGCCAGTCGGAATCCAGCCCGGCAACCTCGGCGTAGGCGTCGAAGACTGTGTCCAGATGGGGCAGCCCGAACAGGGCCAGCATGGCCAGGTCCGTTTCTGGATGGCCACCGTGGGCGGCGGAGTCGATCAGCACGACTGAGCGATCGGTCCACAGCACGTTGCCGGACCACAGATCGCCATGCAACCGAGCCGGGGGAGTGCCGTCGTCGAAGTCCCCGGCGATCAGGTGCTCACACACCTTCTCGATCGTTCCCATGTCACTGGCGGAGAGCGAGTTCCGGTCCCGGGCTGCTCGTGCGAACGGCATGACGCGAGTTTCGGCGTAAAACTCTCCCCACGAGTCGAACTCGCGGATGGGCAACCGCGCCATACCGATCCACCCGTCACCGGACCAGTCCGGGGGAGGGGTACCGAAATGCTCTGCCCCAGCGACGTGAGTGCGCCGGAGATCGCGACCGAACTGTTCGGCGGCCTGGCGCGACGCCGCGCGACTGTGGACGCGCTCTTCTGTGATGCTGCGATCGGTGACATCCAGTACCCGAACGATCCGCACGCCATCAGCTTCGGCCAGCCACCGTAGACCAGCGGCTTCCCAGGCGAACTGGGCGTCAGGTTGGGCTGACTGCTTCGTGAACTCGGTTGGGGCCATACCTCAGCATCGCAGCACGACGCGTCGGTGTACCAGGTCGATGGGCTGGTGAAGGCGTGGTTGGGGTAGCTGCACCATCATTTCGTGCAGCGCTTGCTCCATGGCTGAGTATCGGTCAGCGGGCATGGTGGTTCCGTCGGTGCGGACGGTGAATCGTTGCCCGGCGGGAGTGGTCCACTCGTGGTCGCCGTGATTGGTGCGTCGGATCCGCCAGAAGGCATGGGTTTTCGCGCGGTGCACTTTTCGCGACAGTGGCGTCAGGTTGTCGACACTGGTTTGGTTGGGTGGCCCGTTCGAAGTCCATGCTGTGGTGTGGTCCAGGTCACAGGATCGGGCTGATCGTGACGAGTAGGGGAACGTTTCGACCGGGCGGGTGAGTCGAACCGCTTCACGGATACGTTCGGGGATTTCGTAGCTGTCAACCGGGGTCACATCGTTCAGGTCGATCACGGGCTGGACGGTGACCCGGCAGTTGCTGAGCAGCTCGCTCAGATGGCCGACGGTGACGGGGGAGAGCTGCTCGACGCGCACCACGCCAGTGGCGGGCTCGGTCAGGGAGTGTTCGGCCAGGTGCAGGTACAGCGTCACCGGGGGCAGCAGTCGTGCCGGATCGACCGTCACAGTGCCGCACAGTCTGTGGTCCGGGTTGCGTTCGCCGGGGTTGTCTTCACGGGAGTGGTCGTTGTCGGTGATGTGGTGTTGCAGGAGGTGGAGTGCGCGTGCTGGTGAGGCCAGCCAGCCCAAGGCTTTGGAGCGGCGGATCTGGCGGTCGTCGGTGTCGCCTTGATGGGCGAGGATGTCGGCGATCCGGTTCAGCATCCCGTCGAGGTGGGCGGCTTCGGCCAGTCCGGTGATGGCGTGGATGTCGCGCAGACCGTCGCTGCTGGAACGGCCGAGGAC
>JAGXHS010000120.1 GCA_024636075.1 Propionibacteriaceae bacterium | reverse complement strand
GTCGATGGCTTCACCCATCACCTCGAGCAGGATGTGGCGGGCGTCGCGGGCCTGCAACATCGCCTTGTTCAGCTCCTCGGCGGGGATGCCGTTGAGCTTGGTGTCCAACTGCAGGGCGGTGACGAAGTCCTTCGTGCCGGCGACCTTGAAGTCCATGTCGCCCAGGGCGTCCTCGGCTCCCAGGATGTCGGTGAGGGCGACGTAACGGGTCTGGCCGTCCATCTCTTCGCTCATCAGGCCCATCGCGATGCCGGCGACCGGTGCCTTCAACGGCACACCGGAGTTGAGCAGCGACAGGGTGGAGGCGCAGACCGAGCCCATTGACGTGGAGCCATTGGAGCCCAGTGCCTCGGAAACCTGACGGATCGCGTAGGGAAACTCCTCGCGGGTCGGCAGCACCGGCACCAAGGCACGCTCCGCGAGCGCTCCGTGGCCGATCTCGCGACGCTTCGGGGAACCCACTCGACCGGTTTCACCGGTGGAGTAGGGCGGGAAGTTGTAGTTGTGCATGTAGCGCTTGGAGGTCTCCGGGGACAGGGTGTCCAGCTTCTGCTCCATGCCCAGCATGTTCAGGGTGGTGACACCCAGGATCTGGGTCTCGCCACGCTGGAACAGCGCCGAGCCGTGCACCCGCGGGATGACTCCGACCTCGGCCGACAGGGTGCGGATGTCGCGAGCCCCACGGCCGTCGATGCGGACCCCGTCGGTCAGGGTGCGGTTGCGCACGACCTTCTTGCTGAGCGCCTTGAAGGCACCGGAAATCTCCTGCTCGCGGCCCTGGAACGTGTCGCTGAGTTCCTCGGTGACCCGCTTGCGCAGACCGTGGGTGGCCTCGTCTCGTTCCTGCTTGCCGACGATCTGCATCGCCTGCGCCATCTCGTCCTTGCCACGGGCCTCGACCTCGGCGTAGACGTCGTCGCCGTACTCGGTGAAGACCGGGAAGTCGTAGGTCTCCTTCGGCAGCTGGCTGGCCAGCTCGGACTGCGCGTCGCACAACGCCTTGATGAACGGCTTGGATGCCTCCAGGCCCTCACCGACGACCTCTTCGGTCGGGGCCGTCTTGCCGGAGCGCACCAGTTCCCAGGTGGCTTGGGTGGATTCTGCCTCGACCATCATGATCGCCACGTCGCCGTCGGCGTTCACCCGACCGGCGACCACCATGTCGAAGGTGGCGTTCTCCAGCTGGGAGATGGCGGGGAAGGCGACCCACTGGTCACCGATCAGAGCGACCCGGACGGCGCCGATGGGCCCCGAAAAAGGCAGCCCAGCGATCTGGGTGGACATCGAGGCGGCGTTGATCGCCACCACGTCGTAGAGCACCTCGGGGTTCAGTGCCATCACCGTTACCACGACCTGCACCTCGTTGCGCAGACCCTTCACGAAGGTGGGGCGCAGCGGGCGGTCGATCAGGCGACAGGGGAGGATCGCGTCCTCGCTTGGGCGTCCCTCGCGGCGGAAGAACGAGCCGGGAATGCGGCCGGCGGCGTACATCCGCTCTTCCACATCGACGGTCAGCGGGAAGAAATCGAGGGATTCGCGCGGGGTCTTCTGCGCGGTGGTGGTGCTGAGCAGCATGGTGTCACCATCGAGGTAGACAGAGGCGCTGCCATCAGCCTGCTGGGCCAGCAGACCGGCTTCGAAACGAACAGTGCGGGTGCCGAAGGATCCGTTGTCAATAACGGCTTCGGCGAACTTCAGATCAGGTCCCTCCATGGGATCTCCTTCGTGTTGGGCCAACCACCCACACAGGAGTCTCGCTCACCAGCTGCCCAGAGGTGGGTCGGTCTCCGATCGAGGCACGCGGGGGATCGTTTTGGATAACCCGAGTGCCACTACCGAGGACCAACACCTCACCTTGGGACTGCCAGTGCGTCAACGCGGTGGGCGACGACGCGGGCGAGCGGTTGGCTCGGGTTTGTTGTGGTGTCAGCGACGCAGACCGAGGCGGCCAATGAGCTGACGGTAGTGCTCGATGTCGTTCTTGGCGACGTAGTTGAGCAGGCGACGACGCTGACCGACCATCAGCATGAGCCCGCGGCGGCTGTGATGGTCGCCCTTGTGCTCCTTCAGGTGTTCAGTCAGATGGGAAATTCGCTTCGTCAGCAGCGCCACCTGGACATCCGGGGAACCAGTGTCGCCGGGTGCGGTTGCGTACTCTTCAACAATCTTCTTCTTCTCAGCAGCGTCCATTGACGTGCTCCCTTCGAGTCCGTTGCGCGACGTCCCCAGCTCTGTGCGCCAGGGGACTCTTACAAGATCGCGGCCGATCAAACGGCAATCTGATGCTACCAGTCGGGTTGTTCGGCGAGCGAATCGAGCGCGTCCGGGCGTGCGGTCTGGACAAAGCCTCGCCGCTGGTTGATGTCCGTGGTTACATTTGAGTATCCGAGCTGAGGAGCAAACGATGGGATCGACGAGGCCCACTTCGGGTCAGCAACGGGTCAGCGCGCGCCGTGCTGTTGCTGATGATCTGGAGACCCTGGAATCCGGGGAACCCCGCCCGGAGCTGGAGTTGGCACGCAAACGCTTCGACGAGCAGGAGCAGGGCACCGGCATCTTCGCGGTCGTCGAGGTGGAGGGCGTCATCGTCGGCTCCGGATTCCTCGATTTCGTGGACGAGGAACTCACTCCCGAGCTGAAGAATTTGTGGGTCCATGAAAAGGCCCGCCGCCAGGGCGCGGGACGACTGCTGTGGCGCTGGCTGGAGGCACGCGCTCAGGAAGCGGGATACTCGCAGGTGTATCTGGCGGTGGACCCGAACAACGAGAAGGCCATTCCGTTGTTCCTGAATCTGGGGTACTCCCCCACCGGCCACCACTTGTTCATGGAGGATCCCGACGAACACCAGGTCACTGACCCGTCCCAAGTCAGCAGTCACTACGCGATCTTCCGCAAGAGTCTGCTCGCTGGCTGATCCTCAGCCCAGCAGGAGGCCGCGCGCCGCGTCGACGTCGCTGTGCATCTGGTCGATCAAGGCGTCGACGCCGTCGAACTTGACCTGTCCGCGCAACCGTTGCACGAAATCGACCGCGATCTCGCGACCGTACAGTTCCAGATCGTCTCGATCGAGGACGTAGCTCTCCACCCGTCGTTCGTGGCCGTAGAAGGTGGGGTTGGTGCCTACCGAGATCGCCGCTGGCAGCCGAGCGGACTGCGGATCATCGAGTCGTGACAACCACCCGGCGTACACCCCATCGGCTGGCACCGCCATTTCACCAGGAACCGGCAGGTTCGCCGTAGGGTAGCCGAGTTCGCGGCCCCGCTGATCGCCGACCACCACCACACCACGGACCCGGAACTCGCGGCCGAGCTGTCGAGCCGCGCAAGCCACCTCACCACCGTCCAATGCCTCACGGACCAGGGTGGAACAGGTGTTCAAGCCGTCGATGCGCACCAGGTCGATCGCGCTCACCTGGAAACGTCCAGCGCCCAACTCACGCAGCGTGTCGACGTCGCCACTGGCCTTGTGACCGAAGTGAAAGTTCCGACCCACGACCACGTGGGCGGGGTCGAGGTGTGCGATCACTCGGCGGACGAACTCGGACGGGCTCCATGTCGCGACATCCTCGGTGAACTGCACCACCCGCACTTCGTGGGCCCCGGCTGCCCGCAGCAGCTCCAACCGATCAGCCAAGCTGGTCAGCAGCTTGGGTTGGTGACCGGGACGCAACACGCTCGCCGGATGCGGCCAGAACGTGACCACCACCAGCGGCAACTGGTCGTTCAGCGCCTGGGCGTTGCGCAGCATCTCGACGTGAGCCAAATGCACTCCGTCAAAGTTGCCGATCGCCACGATCGTCCGTGTCACGTGCTGTCCTCCGTCGCCGATGCCCCGACGAGTCTAGATGAATAAGTCCAAGGGGTCCGGGCCATGGCCAATGCGGGGGTGGGAAGCACCGCCAGATCCCTGAAAGGCCAATTGACCTAGCGGGACTGCAGGAGGAACGGCGCGTTCAAGTCCGAGCCAGCGACTGGGGCGACGGCGTACTCGAGCGTTCCGTCCAGGCCTACTCGGACGATGGCCCACTCGCCCTGCTGGTAGGTCCGGATCAGCAGGTGTTCGGTGTTCTCCCAGACCTGGTCGAAGTAGAAGGCGGGGCCCGGGGCGCTGCCCCAGGAGTGAACCGGTGTGCCGTCATCCATCGAGAGGATGGCGAGCGTCTCGGGGCCGAAGCCGTCGAGGTAGGCCGGCAGCCCGACCAGGTTCTTGCCGTCAGGGTCGATCGCGCCGAGTGTGTAGTCGCAGGTCTTCCACATCAGCTGCTGAGCCGGCCTGAGCAGCATTCGGCTGCAGGAGCCGGGCTTGGACTCGTCGATGGAGTAGACGCCACCGACCCGCCCCAGCCGGTGCCGAACGGCACGAACTGGTTGAGCGCGAAGGGCGGCAAGGGAACCTCGTCGCCATCGGCGGTGTGGATGGTGCCGCCCCGTTGCAGGCCCCTGATGTAGCCCAGGTCGGCGTAGGCCAGGCCCGGCGCGGCACCGGACTCAAGCGCGGACACATCCAGCACCCGGCTTGAGCCGGTGGTCTCGCTGGGCGAGGGGAGAGCCGGCGTGCTCGACGACGCGGTGACCGGGCTGCTGCTCGACGGTTGGGAGGCCGCACTCCCAGGAGCGGTCGCCTCCCCGGCGCAGCCGGCCAGAGGGACGAGCAGACCGGCTCCGGCGATGGCAAGGACAAGGACGAGGCGGTGGGCGTTCATCGGGATCTCCTTTCGGGTGTGTCCAGGCACACGGTGCGGGCACTGTCACCTGTCGCTGACTGCGGGGTCGCGCACCGCGACCTGGAACAAACCCAGGTTGGTGCCGGTGCGCACGATCGTCATCATGAACGGCCGGTCGAGCCGCAGCTCCACCTCGGACACCGGTACCGAGGTCTCCCGCACCGATATCTCGGTGACAGCCGCTGCCACCGCCCCCGCCGCGTCGACGTCGATCGTGGCCTGCTGCACGATGTCGTGGACGTACAACGCAGCCGTGGGGTTGATGCCGCGCAGCGGGTCCTGGGAGTCGTCGAAAATGGCCTGAACACCGGCCGCCCTCAGCACGGGTCGCACGTCCGTGACCGACGACAAGCGGAACTTGGGCATTGTCAGGGCCACCTGCTCGGTCGTCAGGGTGGTCCGCAGTTGGTCCAGCAACGCGTCATCGATGATGGCGTTCGGCTGATCGGCGGGAGGCAGCACGAGCATCGCCTCGAAGCCTTCGCTGAAAGGCACGATCGCCGCCTGCCATCCCTGCCCGGTGGCGTAGCTCAGGTCACGGGTGTCGTACAGGGCGTCAACGCTGACCTGTTCGCCGTCCGCACGGGTGAAGTCGATCGGTCGGGTGGCGCCTTCGTCGAACTGTTGGGCCCATTGCGCGGCAAACAGCACCGCATCCTGCAGCACCAGCCGCAGTGACGGATCCGCCGTGATGGCGGATTTCTCGATCCGGCCGCCGGTGTGCTGCTTCACCCAGGCATCCAACACGGCCTTGCCCTCCGAGCCGTCCAGCTCGGCGCGCTGCATGCCGGAGTCATAGTAGCGGCGCAGCGCATCGAGATAGCCGGGCTGCACCTCGAAGCCCTGGTCGATGACGACATTGTTCGCCTGGTGCAGCACGGGTCGTTCGGGAATCTCGTCGGAGTTCACGGTGGCGGGGTCGGCCTCGTAGCCGTTCAGGTCTGTGAGCAGCGCGTTGAAGGAGCGCTGCAGATCCTCCCCCGACGCTCCGAGCAGGGCTTCCAATTCAGTACGGGCCACCCCGCTGGTGCCAGCGGTCAACGTGCCCAACGCGGTGCAAGCCGATGACGGCGAGAACACCACATTCTTCTCCCCGCCGGCCCGCAACACGTCGAGCCCAAGGCTCTCGCAGTGCGACACCACGTCGTCAGTGGCTGGCGCCTGGCCGGGGTCAAGGCGCAGGATGGCCGCATCGGAGCCCAACTCCTCGGCCCGCGGTTCTGTTCCGCAGCTGGTGATCGTCACCGCCAACAGCAACCCGAGCACCATTGGGAAGGTCCTCATCGCGCCTCCATCGTCCTGGGGGACGAGTCTAGTGCCGTGGGTGGACGACGTCGATGCGCTGGTCGAGCCTGCCGTTGGGTTTCGGCAGTGTGACCATCATCTGCCGTAGCCGGTCTTCCATGGCTGAGTATCGCTCGGCGGGCGTGGTGGTGCCGTCGGCATGCAGGGTGAATCGTTGCCCTGCGGGAGTGGTCCATTCGTGGTCGCCGTGGTTGCTGCGTCGGATCCGCCAGAAGGCATGGGTTTTCGCGCGGTGCACTTTTCTGGAGAGTGGGGTGAGGTTGTCGATACCGGTTTTGTTGGGTGGTCCGTTCGAAGTCCATGCTGTGGTGTGGTCCAGGTCACAGGATCGGGCTGATCGCGACGAGTAGGGGAACGTTTCGACCGGGCGGGTGAGTTGGACCGCTTCACGGATACGTTCGGGGATTTCGTAGCTGTCAACCGGTGTCACATCGTTCAGGTCGATCACGGGCTGGACGGTGACCCGGCAGTTGCTGAGCAGCTCACTCAGATGGCCGACGGTCACCGGTGACAGCTGCTCGACCCGCACCACGCCCGTGGCGGGATCGGTCAGCGACTCCTCGGAGAGGTGCAGGTACAGCGTCACCGGGGGCAGCAGTCGTGCCGGATCGACCGTCACAGTGCCGCACAGTCTGTGGTCCGGGTTGTGGTCGTGAAGGGGGCCGTCGACGTGGCGCAGGTCGCTGTCATTCAGGGGGTCGCTGTCATGCAGGGGGTTGGGATCGGTGATGTGGTGTTGCAGGAGCTGGAGTGCGCGTGCTGGTGAGGCCAGCCAGCCCAGGGCTTTGGAGCGGCGGATCTGGCGATCGTCGGTGTCGCCTTGATGGGCGAGGATGTCGGCGATCCGGTTCAGCATCCCGTCCAGGTGGGCGGCCTCAGCCAGGCCGGTGATGGCGTGGATGTCACGCAGACCCTCGCTGCTGGCACGACCGAGGACGACCTGACGGGCGGTGCGGGCGCGGCGCTCACGCTC
>JAGXHS010000119.1 GCA_024636075.1 Propionibacteriaceae bacterium | reverse complement strand
GCTCAAGAACACACACGACCCAGGCGTCTCGATCGACCTCAACATCGTCGGCACGGCCGAACACTGCAGCGCGCCACGAGGCCGGCACAAGCGCTTCGTCGATCTCCTCCCGGCGCACCTTTCGTCGACCACGAAGCCCGTCCAAGCCAGCCAGGGCGTCGAGCACGGGCTGCCCGGCAGCGGTCGTACCCCAAGGAATTGTGGTGGCCAACAGTCGCAAGAACGGCGCAACCGTGCGGAACCGGCGCGTCATCTGCTCACGCATCGCATCGTCGGCACCACCCTCGTCCGGCACGAGTTCGGCGACTTTAGCCACAGCGTCGACGATCCGGTCGCGGGTGGCAACCTGCTCCAGCTCAGCCCACACCGAAGCGAGATCGAGATGCTCGCTGGAGTCCTCAAGCACGCTCAGCAGCCTCGCGCCGACCCGCGCCAGAACGCGAGATGCGCTCTCCAGCTCCGCCATCTTCCCCAGTCGATCCGCGGCCGCCGCACGCTGTGACGGCCTGAGGACCTTCGTGGCCATGAGCAGATCGAACACGTCCGGGGCGTCATCGACGGCGGCAGCCTCCAATGCAGCCACCGTCGCGACGAGCGTCGCCGTCCGCCGCGGTTCCGCCAGACGGCGCAACGTCTGCGCCTTCGCACCCACCCCGTATCGCGCCAGCGCCCTCAGCCGCGCTGCGGGCAGACCAGATAGGTCAACCGCACCGGCGCCGAGCATTCGCACCGAAGAAACCCGATTCAGCGCCATATCCAGCCCCGGCCCAGACAATCTCGTCGGCGCCGCCCGCAACGACTCCAGACGACTCGCCCGCTCCCCGTGGTCAGTGGTGAGCAGACCGCGCAGGACCGCTGGCAGGCGCGGATCGGAGGCATCGGTTGCCTTCCCGACGGCGTCGTGTAGGTGAACAGCGGCCTGGTCGCGAACCCCCGCGACCAGACGCGCAAGCACGCTCACCCCGGGCAGCAGCACCCGGTGCCGATGAAGCCACGCCGCCGCGTGCTCGAACAACACGGTCACCCCCTCACCATGAGTCCAGGCCCGCGAGTAAACAAACAGGGTCAATTCCTCGGTCAGCGGATCGTCCAAGTCGCGGTACCCGTACGCCAAGCGGATCTCGCGTGCATGCTCGTGAACCGTCGACACCCGCAGGGTGTACCTCATCACGACCGAAGGATCTGCGATCTCAAGCTGAGCTGCGAGGAACTCAACGACACCCCACGGAACATCGAGCGAATCAGCGAGGAACGCACCCAGGAAACGGACCGTCCCCAGCTACCCCCTAGCTAGCTCGACCCGCTCCTGGGGGTCCAGCGAGCTCACCTCGCAGCTCGTGACTCGCGAACGCCACTGAACCCGAGCTACCGGCGCGCGCGACGCGCGGTCACAAACAGGTACGCGGCTTCGCGGCGCTGGTTGAGACGAGACCCGAGAGCCGGTGCGAGAGCTCCTAGTGCGCCAGCCCCAGCGCCGAGCAGGCCGCCGGCGAACCCGCCGATCGCCACAGACGCGCCAGGTACGACCGCAGACCACAACAGGTTTGTCGTGGCTGCCTTATGAACGTTGTGCGAAGCAGCTTCAAGTTGATGGGTGAGCTCGGTGATCGCGTCAACGTTGCCGCGGTCGGTGCGCGCAGTCACCAGCGCCGCATGAACCTGACGTCGAAGGTCGGCCACGGCCGACTCATTCTTCAACAGCTTGCTTAGATCGGGACTTGTGAGCGAAGTGAGCTCAGGGATGTCAGCCCACAGAGCAGCTTGAGCCGCGCCGATGCGGCCCCCGGATACTCGATTGCGGAGCAGACGGGCCTCGAAGAGTGACGCGGAAACGTACTCCGAACCGAACACGTCCGCGGCAACGATCCGCTCGTTGGTGCGTTGAACCAAGGCACTGACCGCGCTGTTCTTGACCTGTCGGATCCAAGGTCCGTAGTCGTGGCTTGGGTCGTACGACAGAAGCATCCCAGTCTGGACTGAGCCGGCTTCGTCATCGAAGGTTCCCGGCATGACCCGGGCGTGCAGCCAGAAGTTGGCTGCCTCATGCGCCAAGTCGTCGATTGCGCGGACGACCAGGGCCTCGCGGGCAGTGGGGCCTTCGAGAATCAGTTGGTCCTGTACCCAGTCAACTAGCGTGCGGTTCTGGAGGTTGACCGCGGTCATGTCCAGTACCGCTTGGCCCTGGGCGGCCATCGCGACTCCCGGTGGGACTGGAATCGCGATCCCCGCCGCCAGAAGCTCGGCGTTCTTCAGTTGGTCTATGGCTGCGTCCCGGAGGCTTCGGTTGGTGGCGCCTCGAATGAGCGCATCGAACACGTCGTCGGTGAACAGGACGTAGTCCGCGAGCAGGAGGGTCCGGCCCAGGAACTGAGCGACATCCAGTTCCTGGTTCCACAAGATCACTGGCCGCGGCGTCTGCCGGGCCAGTTGGGCGACCGAGCGGACCGACGCTGCAGTCAGTTGGTAGACGGCCTCAACGATGCTGCTGGCGGCCTCGCCTTCGGAGTCGGGTAGGCTCGCCAATTGGCGCAGCACCTCTACGCGCAGCCCACCAAGTTGCCCAACGCTCATTACGTCCTGGTCGTCGCTAGCGGTGGCAGCCAGGTTCTGATCCCAATTGGTGTACGCAATCGGCTTCGGCTCTGGCCCGTGTGCGGGCATCGTGATCGGGAAGCCCTCGGACAGCATGCCGGTAAGTGCGGTGGTGACGATCGACATCGATGGACTGAGGTACTTGCTTCCTACCTCGTCCGGCGGCAGGGGTGCCCCGGGTGGCGACGGTGGCCTGTGGTTCCCGTGGCAGTACTTGTATTTGAGTCCGGAGCTGCACCAGCAGCGCTCGTTGCGTTCATGGGGAGCCAAGAGATCGTCGCTGGTCACCGCCCAATTGTGTCGCAAGGGGCCGATTCTTCCCTGGACCGCAGCACAGAACGACATCACTGTCTGAACGCAAGCCACGAGAGCCGGGTACATGCCAACCCCGCTGAGGCCAGCTTTCGCCCACGTGTAATACAACTGCTCAATTGGCACAGCGTGTTCACCGCAGCCACCGGGCCACCCCTGCCCGCGTGAACTGACCATCCGCCCCATCAGGCCCGACCCGAGGAACCAGACGACGTGGAAAAGCTGGGCAGACCAGCGGATGAGTCACGTCCACAATCAGGTGACCGTCGAAGCGCCCCTATCGGGACCGTCGCGAAAGTCGATCCACGGATTCAGGCTAACACTCTCATCTGCTTTAGCGCGCTCACTCTCGACGCAAGGCTAGGCCCCCCTCGACCTACGGGTTGAGGGGGGCCAGTTTTGTGCGTCCGGGGAACGGCGGAAGGCCTGTCGGGTTGATCATGACGAGCGTCCCGGTCAGTGATGATCCCGGGGTCTACCGGGAACTCCTTCGCCGACATCCTCAAGCTGCCGGGGGAATTCTTGCATGCCCCGATTGGTTACGCGTCCCCGGCCCAGGCGGCATCCAGAGCCGACCGGATCTCCAGCTCAGACGATTTGGCGTAAATGCGTTGCGCAGTGTCCGGATTGGCGTGACGCAAAGCGTCAGCAACCACGCGAGGCGACAGGCCCATGGCGTTGAGATGCGACGCGAGAGCCGACCGCACACTGTGCAACGTGATGTGCCGCACACCTGCCCGCGCAACGAGCTCCTGCCACAACCGGTAGTCACGCGACGGCTGCAACGCCCCACCGGTCGAGGATGGGAACACGAACCCGATCCCACCGGACTCAATCCGCCACAACCGCAGCGCCTCCGCCGTCGCACGATCCAGCGGGACGCGGGCCGTCGATGACAGCGTCTTGGGCGCCTGCAGCACAAGCCCCTGCCCGCGCACGGCGCGCAGCGAGTGCGACACCACCAGGTGCGGATTAGCTGCAGCCTCGTGGACATCCGCCCAGTCCAGCGCGAGTGCCTCCCCCTGCCGCAACCCAAGGAATGCGACCAGCACCCGCGACAGCTCGCGTGCAGTCCGCGCCGAGTCCCTGATCCGGCGGAGCTCATCCATCGACGGCTGAGCTTTGCGCGTCTCATTGCTCACCGCCGGCGGCCTCACCACCTGCGCAGGGTTGTAGGCGATGCGCCGCTCATCGACCGCCCTCATCAACGCCGAACGGAGGACGCTGTGCGCATGGTTGATGGTCGTGGGGGAGAGCCCGTATCGCACCACCTCGCCCCGCCCATTCTTGACGGGAAGCTGGCGCATCTCCCGGTGCAGCTGGTGCACATGATCCGCCGACAGCTGGTCGATGGGGACGTTGCCGATGGTCGGCAGGATGTAGCGCTCGGCCAGCGACCGGTACTCATCGAGGGTGGCCTGCCGTGTGCGCCCCTCGTAGGGCTTGATGTCGGTTATCCACCGCTCCATCCATGAGGCGAGGGTGTCGCTTCGGAGCTCCATCCCGGCGTCCATCTTGCGGTGCATGTCGCGCAGCGCCTCGCGGGCGGCTTTCATGGTGGGCCGGGTGGCTGTCTTCGCTTTGCCGTTGGGGAGTTTGACCTGCGCGCGCCACCTGCCGTGGCAGCGATGCTCGGGGCGTCTCCCGTCGATGCTGGGCGGGCAGTCAGGGCCGTGGAGCTGAAACACAGACCCCTCACCGCGTGCTCGCCGCTTCCCCATCAGTGCATCTCCTGTCAGTAAGCCTAGTAGTCAGCCTACCGTAGGACGTCGCTCGACATCGTAGGACACGCTATGACGCCGTGACTAGGCAGTTCGGAGTTTCGCTGCTTGTCAAAAGGGGAGGTCAGAGGGTTAGGAAACCTCTGCTCCATCTCCACGAGTGTACCGCGACTTGCGGCGTTTTACTACGCCGCGACCAGCTCGTTTGATCGTGCCGCAGCCGAAACTGCCGTCACCTCGACCGACTGGGGCCACCGCCTGATGGACAGCTGAAGCAACTCAGCCAGCTGAGATTCAGACGCTGTGCCCGCCTAAGCTTTCGCGAGAAAGCGGCTGCCGCTCGATGAATGTCTCCTGGGGGGTGGATTGACGGCTTCGGCCCGTCGGCGGCACCGCTTTCATATGCGCTTGGGGACGCCCCCCTCTGTTGCACCGACCTGTGCGAGATCGCCGCCGTCTCTCTAGGCTGGGGGCATGAGTGAACAGGGATTGAGCCAAGCCAGGAACAAGATGCGCGAAGCGGACATCGCCGATCCTGCCATCGAGGTGTTCAGTCAGTTCTACAAGCAACTGGAATCCGGCGAGACCGGTGTGATCCGCGAGGACGACATCGAACCGATGACCTCACCGCCGATGTTGGACGACGTCTCCATCAGCGAGGAAGCCGCGGCCGACGCGCTGGGCAAGACGGTGATCATCAAGCTCAATGGTGGTCTGGGCACCTCGATGGGTCTGGATCGCGCGAAGTCGTTGCTCACGGTGCGCGACGGCAAGAACTTCCTCGACCTGCTGGTCGACCAGGTCACCTCGGCGCGCAAACAGCACCAGATCCGGCTGCCGCTGCTGTTCATGAACTCGTTCCGCACCCGTGACGACACCCTCGAGGCCCTGGCACGCTACCCCGATCTCGCGGTGGGGGGGCTGCCGCTCGATTTCATGCAGAACCGCGAGCCGAAGCTGTTCGCCGAAGACCTGACACCCGTCGAATGGCCGGATGATCCCTCGCTGGAGTGGTGTCCTCCCGGTCACGGCGACCTCTACCCCGCCCTCGAGGGCTCCGGGCTGCTCGATGCGCTGTTGAACGAGGGTTTCCGCTACGCGTCGGTGTCTAACGGTGACAACCTGGGCGCCGCGCCGAACGCCCAGATCGCTGGCTGGTTCGCCCAGTCGGGCGCCCCCTACGCCGCCGAGGTGTGCCGCCGCACCGTCAACGACCGCAAGGGCGGGCATCTGGCCATCCGCAAGAGCGACTCCCAGTTGATCCTCCGCGACACCGGCCAGACTGCTGAGGAGGAGATGCACTTTTTCACCGATGAGCACCGGCACCCGTTCTTCCACACCAACAACCTGTGGTTCGATCTTCAGGTCCTGCGCGACACGCTCACCGAACGCAACTCCGTGCTGGGCCTGCCGATGATTCGTAACACCAAGACCGTTGATCCGGCGGATCCGGGCACGCCGTCGGTGATTCAGATCGAATCTGCGATGGGGGCTGCGGTGGAGGTGTTCGAGGGCGCCACCGCCATCTGTGTACCCCGTGCACGTTTCCTGCCGGTCAAGACAACGAACGAACTGCTGTTGTTGCGCTCCGACAGCTACCACCTCAGTGATGACCGACAACTTGTCGCCACCACGGATTCGACTCCCGAGATTCTGCTGGACAGTGACTACTACAAGCTCGTCGACGATTTCGAGCAGCGAATTCCGCATCCCCCGTCGCTGCGCGAAGCGACGAAGCTCACGGTGCAGGGCGATCACACGTTCGGTTCCGGAGTGGTGGTCCGCGGCGATGTCGAACTGGCCACCGATGAGCCGATCACCATTCCCGACGGGTCGGTTCTGGGTGGCGAGTGAGAGAGACGCGGCTCACTGCTGTGCATTGTCGGTGGCGCTGACCGCTGAGGATGTGGGGGATCGATTCCCGGATCGCCTCACGGCCCAGAGTGTGTTGGCGTGGCTCGCCGAGCACGGATGGTCCATCGATCAGCTGCAGGAGCATCGCGCAGCATGTCAGTCAGCGGGCGTCGCATGGCCCCACCCGCTGGCGGCTGAGCAACGTCAAAAGATCTCTGCAGCCCGGTTTGCGGCCCTGATGGCCGAGATCCGGCAGGCCGCCGGCCTGGTTGGTCCGGTGCGGGTGCGGCAATCGAATGTGCAGATGACTGCAGCGGATCGGCGACTGCTGCAGGACGTCCCACCACACCACGGGGCGATCTGACCCACGGTGGGATAGTTCTTCGGTAGCTGAAAGTGCCCCGGCGCGCCGCTTGGGACGGAGACCCGGTTGTGGATGGGTCAGTTCTTCGCACGCAGGATGTCGCGGATCTCGGTGAGCAGGTCCTCAGCGGAGGAACCAGCATCCTCTTCCGTGGTCGCGCTGAACCGCTCCTTGGCCGCTTCGTAGGGCTTGACCAAGAAGAAGTACACGGTGGCGGACAGAATCAGGAATGCCACCAGCGCGGTCAGGAATGCGCCGATCGGCAGACCGAAGGGAGTCCACGCGGTGAAGTCGGGCTCACCACCGACCTTGCCGATCAGGCCCATGATGACCTCGGTGAACGAGGTGACGACGGTGGCGAATGCGGCGCCCATGATGAAAGCCACAGCCAACTCCACCAAGTTGCCACGCATGACGAAGTTCTTGAACCCCTCCATGATTCCTCCTCAACAGCGGCACCTGCCCCCGGTTGGAGCCAACGCTTCATGCCAGCCGATGAGGTTAGCAGTCATGCTCACCATCAGAACTATTCCCGTGATCGCAGGATGGCGGATTGATCACGCACACTTCTGGGTGCACCCGATGGCGAGGCCCAAGGGTTGCTGTGCCGACCACGCGGCAAGGTGCGTGATCAATCCGCCATCCTGCGATCACGGGAATAGTTCTGATGGTGAGCATGACTGCTAACCT
>JAGXHS010000118.1 GCA_024636075.1 Propionibacteriaceae bacterium | reverse complement strand
GGGCTGTCGAAGTGCCCCGTCCATGATGTCATGGTCCCTTCAGGCCACCTGTCTCGCCCCGCGACCAGCGAATCCACGAGGCCGTGTTCGGGTGCCAGCACCATGAAGGTCGCGCCGAACAGGGTGTCCGGGCGGGTGGTGAACACGTCGATCAGTTCGCCGTTCGGACCGGTGAACCTCACCATGGCGCCGGTGCTGCGACCGATCCAGTTTCGCTGCATCGCCTTGACCTTCTCGGGCCAGTCCACACGATCCAGATCAGACCCCAACCGGTCCGCGTAGGCGGTGATGCGCATCATCCACTGGGCAAGGTTGCGACGGAAGACCGGAAAATTGCCGCGTACGGAACGGCCATCATTCGTCACTTCCTCATTGCTGAGCACGGTGCCCAGGCCCGGAGCCCAGTTGACCGGGGCCTCTTTGATGTAGGCCAACCGGAACCCATCCAGGTGACGTCCCTGTTCGGCAGAACTCAACTGGCGCCATTCACGCCCGGCGAACTCGCCCTCCAACGGGCGGCTGCCGTCGGCCAAATCGGCCTCCAACTCGGCGATCGGACGGGCGCGCCCCAGTGAGCCATCGGGCCGTTCAGCCTCGGTGTCGTACCAGGCGTTGAAGATCTGGCTGAAGATCCATTGCGTCCACCGGTAGTATTCCGGGTCCATGGTGCGCACCGAGCGGCGTTCGTCGAAGCCCAACCCCAGCCGCTTCAGCTGACGGGCCATCACCAGGATGTTCGCCTCGGTCGTGAGCCTCGGATGCTGGCCGGTCTGCACCGCGTACTGCTCAGCCGGCAGGCCGAACGCGTCATATCCCATGCAGTGAAGGACATTGCGCTTGTTCATCCGCTGGAAGCGGGAGAACACATCAGTGGCGATGTAGCCGAAGGGGTGCCCCACGTGCAGCCCAGCACCGCTCGGATAGGGGAACATGTCGAAAACCGCCATCGGCTCTTTCTCGGCTGTCCCATCAGGATCCGCCCATTCACCGGCTGGGTTCGAGGCCTGGAAGGTGCCCTCCGCCTCCCACCGCTGCTGCCACTCGTTCTCGATCCGCCCAGCCAGTTCAGCCGTGTACCGATACGGCATCTCGCTCATGGTGTCCCTCCGTTGAATGCGTCAACAGGCTATCCCAGCCCCGAGCCCGGACGCCAAGCCCGTCCACTCGGCGCAGCCGACCCCGCAAAGACCGTCTGGATGCCCTTTCGTTGCGCGGGTACTGCGGTCGAGATCGGTGCTGGCCTCAGCTGCCACACTCGACCAGACCCACTTCTGACTTCATTCGCAGGACGCGTAGCACCTTGTCGTCCAGCTGACCCGCGAAGGAATCATCGGACTCGACCCGTTGGATGGTGGCGTTCACCATGTCGGGCACGCTCTGCAGATCCGCATCGATCACCAGGTCACCACCGGCGGCAAGGAAGCGAACGCCGCGCTCAGCTGCCGGCACGTCGCTGACGGCCTCTGCCGCGCCGAGGTCGTCGGAGATGATCACCTTGTCGAAACCGAGCTCGTCGCGCAGCAACTCGGTGATGATCCGGCGTGAGAAGACCGCCCGATTTTCACGGTCGATCTTCGTGTACAGCGCAGACGAAACCATCACCGAGCTGACCCCGCTGGCGATGGCACTGCGGAAGCTCGCCAGATCGTCAACCGTGGTCTCGGTGTCGGTGGCGAACCCGAAGTCGGTGTTGTTGCGAACCAGTCCCAGTCCGGGAAAGTGCTTCACGGCTGTCGCGACCTGCGCCTCGCCAAGCCCTCGAATCACGGCGTCGACTCCGACGCTGACCTGCTCGGCGGTCGAACCGTAGCCACGCCCCAGCTTGCCGATAGGTGCGTTGGTGGAGGTCATGTCCGCCGGTACCACGTCAGCCACCGGCGCCAGGTCGTAGTGAACGCCTGCCTGCACCAGTTGCGCTCCCCAACCCGCCCAGGACCGGGTGAGTTGTTCTGGGGTCATGGCCGCCTGCTCCCGGGCGCTGGGAATGGTGTCGAAACCGGCACCGGTGAGCCGTTGGACCGCGCCGCCCTCCTGGTCGACGCCCATCAGCACCGGGACATCAAACGACCCGGCGTTGCGGATCGACTGGCTCATCTCGCGCACTGCGGTCACTCCAGACGGCGTCGCACCCAGATAGAGCACCGAACCGATCTGGTGCGCGGTGACGAGTTCCTCTGTTCGGCTGAGGCTGTCGGTCCCTACCGGGATCATGTACAGCTGGCCCACCTTCTCCGCCAGGTCCATGGATTCGACCAGCTGCTGACAGCTGTTGTTGGCGGAATCGGTCGAGCCCGAGGTCACCCCGGTCGCCGTCGGGACCGGGGACCCAGAGGTCGTCGTGGTGGGGTCACCCGCAGCTGAATTCTGGCCACAACTGGCCAGCAGGCTGAGCGCGACCGCACCGACCACTGGCAGCCAGCGGTGGATGGGCAGGCGGTGGAACATCAGGCATCTCCAACGTCGGGGAATCTCGGGCGGGGCGTCTCGCTGGGCTGTGGTTCTGCGGGCACGAGACGGTCGGGAGGTGACCCATTTTCTCACGCTGCCGCCAGCTTCTCCTCCAAGGCGAGCAGGGCGTTTTCGATCACCTCCGGCAATGCCGGATGAATCCAGTACATCGAGCGCGCCAGTCCCTTCACCGAGCGTCGCTCGGTGACGATCATGATCAGTTGTTGAATGAGTGATGCCGCTTCTGGGCCGATGATGTGCGCACCGAGGAGTTCCCCGGTGTCGGTGGCGGCAATCAACTTCACGAAGTGCTGCTGATCCTCCAACGCCCAGCCGTAGGCCACGCTCGCGTAGTCCTGTTGGACGGTGACATGGTCTCGACCGCACTCGCGCGCCTGTTGCTCCGTCAGGCCGACTGACGCCACCTGCGGCTCGGAGAACACCGCGCACGGCACGGCATGCCGCCGGCTCTCGACGAGGTCTTCGGGGTGCAGCAGGTTGTGTTGCACCACCCGAGCTTCATGGTTGGCCACGTGTTTCAGCTGCCACGGGTTGCACACGTCCCCCAGCGCCCAGATGTGGTCTGCGGTCGTACGTTGGTGGCTGTCGACCTCGATCAGACCGTCCGCATCGCTCGCCACGCCGGCGGCGGACAGGTTGAGGCTGTCCCCGTTCGGAGTGCGGCCGGTGGCCACCAACACCACGTCTGCCGAGTACTCGTACTCGCTGCCGGTGGTGGCCTCGGTGCGCACCAGCAGCCCGTCACCATCGGGGCCCATCGCGATGCTGGAGGCGATCTCATTGAGACGCAGCCGGACCCGGGGGGCCAGCTGTTCAGTGAAGCGCCTCGCGATGTCGGCATCCATGTGACGCAGCACCATGCCGGATCGGTTCACCAGAGTCACCTCGCTGCCGTACGCGGAGAAGATGTGGGCGAACTCTGCCGCCACGAAGCCACCGCCCAGGATCAGCAGCCGCTTCGGCAGTTCCAGCAGCCGCATGATGCTGTCGGAGGTGTGGATTTGTCCAGCGACTTCCGGGGCGTTGATCCCGGGGATCGTCGGCCTGAACGGTCGAGAGCCGGCGGCGATCACGAATCGGTCTGCCGTGATCCGGGTTTCGTCGGAATCGTCGGTGCCTTCCAGCAGCAGTGTGTGCGGATCGCTGAACCGGGCGCGTCGAACGAACACCGTCACATTGTCCGAGTGGCGACGCCAGTCGAGCCCGGCTGCCGAAATCGGGTCAATGCGCCCAAAGATCCGGTCCCGAATGGCTCCGAAGTGCACGGCATCGGTGGTGAGATCGACTCCGAGTCGTTCCGCCCTCTCAGGGCTCGCTGCCAGATCCGCCGGCACCACGAACATCTTGGTGGGGATGCATCCCACGTTGAGGCAGGTGCCACCGAAGGTACCGGCGTCGACCAGAGCCACCCGCTGGGAACTGAATTGCTCGTCAATGATCGAGTTACCCGATCCTGAACCGATGACGCAGAGGTCGAAGTGCTCCATGGGGAAACATTCAACCAGTCGCCCCCAACACTGGTTCATCAGCCGCGTTCCGCTTGGATACTGTGGTGGCATGACGTGGGCATTGGTGAGCGGAGCATCCGGCGGTTTGGGGAAGGCATTCGCACAGCGGTTGGCCGAGGATGGCAACGACCTGGTGCTGGTGGCGCGCGACGAGTCAGCAATGCGCCAGCTCGCCGAAGAACTGGAGGGTGAACATCACCGCCGCGTGGTGGTGATACCGACGGATCTGTCCAGTCAGCACGAAAGGGAACAGCTCCTTTCCGAGCTGGATCATCTGCAGATCGCGCCGGAAGTGTTGATCAACAATGCAGGCTTCGGCAGCTTGGGCGACGTGGTCAGTCTGGATGCCGATCGACTCAACGACGAGATCGCCGTCAACTGCCAGGCCGTGGTTCACCTGACTCGGTCGCTGTTGCCCGCAATGCTCGACGCTCACCGCGGTACCGTCGTCAACGTGGCCTCGATGGCCGCATTCCAGCCAATCCCGACCATGGCCATCTATGCAGCCACCAAGGCATTTGTGCTGCGCTTCAGTCAGGCGCTGTGGCACGAGCTTCGAGGCACCGGCGTGTCTGTGCTCGCGCTGTGCCCGGGCCCGACCGAAACGCCCTTCTTCGCCAACGCCGGAAACCACAACGTGCTCACCCGGCGCAGGACGCCGGAACAGGTGGTGGACAGCTGCTTCGAAGCGCTGGCGGCTGGACGACACACGGTGGCTGACGGCAGGTTGAATGCGGTGCAAGCCATCGCGGCAAAGCTTGCTCCCATTCGGCTGGCCCTCCCCTTGGCGAAGCTCTCAGTGCGCCCCAGAGACTGACTTACCCCCGAGCAGGCACCGAACACCATCGATCGCGGCGATCCATTCGGCGATCTCAATTCATTCGGCCACGAACGTCTTGGTGTCCGAACGCCCATCATGCGATGCCGTGACTGTGTACTCGCCCGGTCCGATCGTGGCGGCATAGCGCCACTCCACCCAACTGCTGTCGACGCTGAGCTGCTCCGCGTCCCCTTCGTCAATGATGGTGTCTGAGTCGGCAGTGCCAATCCTGATCTGTGGCAATCCTTCACCGCGAAGGATGAATCCGGTGATCGCCACCTCACCGGAGTCGATCCGCTGATGACTGTCCGGCTGGCGAATCCAGAGTCCGGCGAGCCCAATGACACCCTCGCATGCAAAGTCGGCGGCCGGGACCCCCAGTTGTGGCAGTTCCCGGGAGCCTTCCATCAGTATCCTCACCCGCTTCTGGGCATTGCGGTCGTCTACGGCCGTCGTGGCGGTGTACACCATCTGAAGCACCGCCTGGCTCGCCGCCTGCTCGCTGGTGAAAGTACTGAAAGCCGATTTCGACAGGTCCAACGTGATCAGGCTCTGCGCCACAGTGGCGGACAACACACTGCCACCGTCCCACCGGGACCGGTAGTCGGCGTCCAGAGGTGCAACGTTCAGCACCGCGGCAACCGCGGTTCTCAGCGTGTCACCCTGCGTCGCCAGGTCCCTGAACTCGCGGTACAACAATCCGTCGTCCCGACCGACCTCGTACACGACAACACCGCGCTGGACCGTCGGCAGCGAGGGCGGCCCGCTGGGTGTTGCTGTGGCGCTCGGGGTGGGGGGCGTCACCCGCGTCAACGAAATGTTGCCAACCCGTCGACTGCCGACCATCGGGATGGAAATGCCGAGAATCAGCACCAGTACGCCCAACGCGATCAACCACGGCCAGCCAGCGTGCACGGCGACCGAGCGCTGATCGTGCGAGCCAATCCGGCGAAGAAGGACATCGGAGCGGTTTTCGGATTCGTTCCGGTCCGCGTCGCCGTGCAGCGTGTCACGCATCGTAGTGATGTCCTCGTCAGCCGATCCGTGCGTCCGACGCTGGTCGTCGGTCATCGCACCGCCTCATCATCGCACCACGACAGTGTGCTGCGCAGTGCCTGGCTGCGACGCTGGGCGTTGCACCTCACCGGGCCGGTCAAGATGCGAAGGGGGTCCGTGATCCGCCTTCGCTGACGTCACTGCTGAATTGTGACGGATTCGTGGGGATTCGTCCGGTCGGCGGTCAAATACCCGCGTAGGAGTGCAACCCGTTCAGCAACAGATTCACCCCGATGAAATTGAACCAGAAGGAGACCAGACCGATCAGTGCGATGATCGCCGCCCGACGCCCCTTCCAGCCAGCGGTGGCACGGGCATGCAGGTACCCGGCGTAGATCACCCACGTCACCAGCGACCAGGTCTCCTTGGGATCCCACCCCCAGAACCTGCCCCACGCAAATTCGGCCCAGATCGCACCCGCCGCCACGGCGAATGTCCACAACGGGAAGCCGAAGGCGTGCGCTCGGTAGGCGATGGTGTCGAGTCGCTCCAATGAGGGTAGTCTGGCCAGGTAGCCGACTTGGGCGGTGCCTCTGCGCTCGGACCGCGCCTTCAACAAACCGACGATGGTGGCCAGCCCACCCACATTGAAAGCGGCCCCCGCGATCGATGCTGCGACGATGTGGATGATGAACCAGACCGAGTGCAGCGCTGGAACCAGCGGTGCGACAGCGACGTAGAGCACGGTCACCGCCAGCCCCATCCCCAGGGTCAACAGCAGGTTCACCAGCAGACCCAACCACCTCAGGTGCGCCTTGCGCAGCAGGATCAGGTACAGCAGGACAATGAACAGCATCAGCGTCGTGACGAATTCGTACATGTTGCCCCATGGGGCCCGCTCAGCTGCAATCCCCCGGCTGACGACGCCCACCACGTGACTCGCCGCCGCAATCATGGTCAGGCCGACACCGAGGCGTCCCCAGTAGTTGCTGCGCGCCAGCGTGGTTCGATAGGTCTCGGTCTGCTCACTGGTGAGCACGGGCACGCCACGCAGCGAGGCCCACTCCGCGGCGTGGGCCACCACGGCCAGCAGATAAACCACAGCTGCCGTGACCATTGCCAGATTCGACAGCACCTCAGTAGTCACTGTTCTCCCTCAGATTCCTGGTTTCGGACAGCAGCGTGGTCACGGTCAATGTCACTGTTCGGGGACGGGTCGCCGACAGCCGCTGCAAGCAACCCTCGCACGTCTTCAGCAAGCCCCGTCGACGCGTCAGCCCGGTCCAGGCCACCAGCTTCGAACCGGGCACCATCGTTGTCCTGAACGAGCCGGATCCACAACCTGCGTGGACGGATGAACAAGCTGAGGCACAGTCCGACGATCGCTGCGGCGATGGAACCGACAGTCAGCCAGAGCCCTGGCGTGCTGGACGTCTGCAATTTCGCCCAGCGGGACCAACCGTCGAAGGTGACGCTGCCCATCTGATCGGGAAGCGTGTAGTGCTCACCCACCTTGGGCCGGAAACGAGCCAGGTCACCGTTCAGCTGCACCGGCTCCAAACCCGAGGTGTCAAGGCTGTAGACATTCTCCGGTAGACCTGTCTCCTTCTTCGGTGGTCCGGTCCACGCGTTCAGAAAAAGCTCCGGGTTGTAGGCGTCGGGGAAGACGGACCGGGGGCCGCGGTCGTCGACGACCGCGGTCGGAAGGAAGAAGCCTTCGAAAGCCAACCGTTCCGGTCTGGCATCGGGGGCCTTGATCACCCCGGCCGAGCTGAAATTGCCGTCCTGGGGAAGGAAGATCACCGGGCCGGACAATGCGACCCGGCCGTCGCCGTCCCGGATGGTCACCTGCGCTGCGTATCCGTGCGCGATCAAGTGGACCGACCTGCCGACGACCCGAACCGGGTGATTGACCTGCAACAGCTCCTTGCGCCGCTGTCCGCCGTCAACGACAGTGACCTCGGCGTCGAACTGTCGCGCGGCGCCCCGTTGCACCTCGCCGGTCTCGAATGAAACCGTGAACGAATCCAGAATGACGGTGAATGGTTCCAGCGCGTTGGTGTCGACGAAGGCCCCGGCACGCAACTCGTCGAACTGGGTGAGCGTGTTGGAGAATCCTTGCCCCTCCACCACCATCGCACTGCCCTTGTAGCCGTACAGGTTCGACCAGGCCACACCGACCAGCACGAAGATCAGCGAAGTGTGGAAGAGCAGGTTCCCCGTTTCCCGCCAGCGGCCCCGTTCGGCCGAGATGCCATTCTCCGAACGGGCAACCAGGAACCGGCGTCCCTTCAGAAAAGCATGCGCTGCTGTCAGACCGGGAGCGGTGGACGCTGCCGCCGCGCCGGCATACTCGGGCAGCCGGTCAAGCCGGGCTGGCACTCGCGGCGGGGGTGTCCGCAGCGCACGGACATGTTGCCTGATCCGCGGCAGGATGCAGCCGATCAGGCTGGCGAACAGCAGCAGGTAGATGGCGCTGAACCAGGGTGAGGTGTAGACGTCATAGACGCCGAGCGGCTGGTAGATCCGGTCAAGATTCGGGTGGGCCTCCCGGAAGTCGTTGACCCTGATCGGCGAGGAACTGCGCTGCGGGACGATCGACCCGGGGATCGCTGCCAGCGCGAGCAGGAAAAGCAGGATGAGCGCCGTGCGCATGCTGGTGAGCTGGGTCCAGAACCAGCGGAGCATCTCTCCGGCACCAAGCGCCGGTGCCCGCTGCGTTGCCGTCGAGGCCATCAGATCGGTGTCCCGACGTTGGCTGCCAGCTGTCGAAGCTCCGCGGTGACGCTGTCCCAGAAGCCGGTCACCAGAGCGAGGCCGACCAGTGCCATGGCCACTCCGCCGACACGTTGGATCGCCTTTTGGTGGGCCTTCACGAAGTTGACACTCCGTCCGAGCCAGGCGATCCCCTGACCCGCCAGCAGGAAGGGAACACCGAGCCCGAGCGCGTAACAGAAGGCGAGCAGTGCGCCACGACCCGCCGATCCCTCGGTCAGCGACAGCGACAACACCACCGACAGGGCGGGTCCGATGCACGGTGTCCACCCGATACCGAAGACCACCCCCAGCAGCGGGGCCGCCACCAGACCCATCCTGGGGATTCGATGGATCCGGAACTCCCGACGTCCCAGCGGCACCAGGCCAGCGAACATCAACCCCAGCACGATGCTCACTGAGCCCACCATGATGCTGATCAGCCGTTGGTGGGTGAGCAGA
Organism: Propionibacteriaceae bacterium; assembly: GCA_024636075.1. Lineage (GTDB taxonomy): Bacteria > Actinomycetota > Actinomycetes > Propionibacteriales > Propionibacteriaceae > JAGXHS01. The sequence continues at coordinate 388 of JAGXHS010000118.1, read as the reverse complement.
ACCTGTCCGAGTCTGCCCACGGCAGCTCCGGTGGCGACGAAAACGGCGGCGAATCCGAGCACGAACAGGCTGGTGCCCGCAAACATCCGGCCCCGCTGGTGCTCAGGCTCCGCCACACCAGCCGCACCCAAGCCGGTGGCGAAAGACAGGTAGCCGGGAAGCAGCGGCAAGACGCACGGGGAGAAGAAGCTGGCGATTCCGGCCAGGGCCGCGATCGGGATGGCCACCAGCATGCTGCCGCCCATCATCTCCCTGATCCACGGGCCGATCTCCAGGATGGTCAGAGACAGGATCGCCAGCTGGTGCGTCATTGTTCGTCCACCAGATCACCGATGGTGCCGACCAGGGTTGCCGCTGTCTCTTATACACATCTGACGCTGCCGACGAT